>JAUUSE010000054.1:0-12297 GCA_030842085.1 Bacillota bacterium
CATTAGGACTTAGGTGGATAACAAATTACAGCAGGACACGCTCTGAGAGAACAATGAAAGAGCGTCTTGCCGGCGAGATAATGGACGCTATAAACGGCACCGGCGGTGCAGTTAAGAAGCGTGAAGACATGCACAAGATGGCAGAAGCCAACAGGGCGTTTGCACATTATCGTTGGTAAGTTATTGATTTTTAGAAGTTATGAAGGAGGACAATTATGCCGAGGGAAGTTAGCCTCGAAATGACCAGAAATATTGGCATAATGGCCCACATCGACGCCGGAAAAACGACCACGACTGAGCGCATACTTTTCTATACGGGCGTTACGCATAAGATGGGTGAAACTCATGAGGGTGCGGCAACGATGGACTGGATGGAGCAGGAGCAGGAAAGAGGTATAACAATAACCTCTGCTGCTACCACATGCTTCTGGAAGGGCCACCGTATCAATATAATAGATACTCCGGGTCACGTGGACTTCACGGTTGAGGTTGAAAGATCGCTCCGCGTACTTGACGGTTCAGTTACCGTTTTCTGCGCAAAGGGCGGCGTTGAACCCCAGTCGGAGACGGTGTGGCGTCAGGCGGACAAATATATGGTGCCGCGCATGGCGTATATAAACAAGATGGACATAATGGGTGCAGATTTCTACCGCGTTGTAGATATGATGCATGACCGTCTTAAGTGCAACGCCGTGCCTATACAGCTGCCAATAGGAGCTGAAGATACCTTTAAGGGTATAATAGACCTAGTTGAAATGAAAGCGTATGTATATTACGACGACCTTGGAAAAGACATACGCGTAGAAGAAATCCCCGACGACATGAAAGAGCAGGCTGAGGAATATCATCAGAAGCTGCTCGAGTCGGTTGCCGAGCAGGATGATGCTCTGCTTGAGAAATATCTTGAGGGCGAAGAGCTCACTATAGATGAAATAAAATCCTGCATACGCAAGGCAACGATAGCCAACCATATGGTTCCGGTTACCTGCGGCACATCATACCGCAATAAGGGCGTTCAGAAGCTCATTGACGCTATAGTAGATTATATGCCGGCGCCGGTAGATGTTCCGTCTATAAAGGGCGTAAATCCTGACACCGGCGAGGAATTAGAGCGTCATCCGAGCGACAGCGAGCCGTTCTCGGCTCTGGCCTTTAAGATAGCAGCCGACCCGTTTGTCGGAAAGCTCTGCTTCTTCCGTGTATATTCAGGCTCTGTAAAGGCAGGTTCTACCGTTTACAATGCCACTAAGGATAACAACGAGAGAATGGGCCGCATACTTCAGATGCACGCCAACCACAGGCGCGACCTTGAGGAATGCTATGCCGGTGATATAGCAGCGGCAGTTGGACTTAAGCAGACTACGACGGGCGATACATTATGCGATCCGAAATCTCCGGTTATACTTGAGTCCATGGAATTCCCTGAGCCGGTTATACGCGTGGCGATTGAGCCTAAGACAAAGGCCGGTCAGGAGAAGATGGGTATAGCCCTTTCAAAGCTTGCCGAGGAAGACCCGACATTCAAGTGCTATACAGATGAAGAGACGGGCCAGACCATAATAGCTGGTATGGGTGAGCTTCATCTGGAAATTATAGTAGACCGTCTGCTTCGCGAGTTTAAGGTTGAGGCTAATGTCGGTAAGCCGCAGGTTGCTTATAAGGAAACTGTGCGCAAGACGGCAGACGTTGACCACAAGTATGCACGCCAGTCTGGTGGTAAGGGCCAGTACGGTCACGTTAAAATACTTGTTGAGCCTAACGAGCCGGGCAAGGGATATGAGTTTATAAATAAAATCGTCGGCGGCGCTATTCCGAAAGAATATATTCCGGCAGTTGATGCTGGTATTCAGGGAGCTATGCAGTCTGGCGTACTTGCAGGCTACAACGTAGTCGACGTAAAGGTTACGCTGTACGATGGTTCTTATCACGAGGTTGACTCGTCGGAGATGGCCTTTAAAATAGCCGGTTCCATGGCTTTTAAAGAGGCTATGAGAAAGGGCGATCCGGTACTGCTTGAGCCGATAATGAAAGTTGTTGTAACAACTCCTGAGGAGTACACCGGCGACGTTATAGGCGACCTTAACTCACGCCGCGGCATGATACAGGGCATGGATGCGCTGTCATCGGGCACGCAGGTAACGGCGGAGGTACCGCTGTCAGAAATGTTTGGTTATGCGACTACACTTCGTTCAAAGACGCAGGGACGCGGCAACTATGTAATGGAGCCGAGCCATTATGCGGAGGTTCCGAAGTCGGTTGCAGACCAGATAATAAGTTCCAGATCAAAGGGCGAGTAATTGCTTAAATATACTTGCAATTTTTGAAATAAGTTGATACAATAGCTAATAAATAAAAGCTATAATAAAAATATCTTTATTTGTCTAAAGGAGGATACATTAAATGGCTAAGGCACATTTTGAAAGAAACAAACCTCACGTAAATGTTGGTACAATCGGTCACGTTGACCATGGTAAGACAACTCTTACCGCTGCAATAACCAAGGTATTGGCTATGAAGAACGGCGCTGAGTTCATGGCATACGACCAGATAGACAAGGCTCCGGAAGAGAGAGAGAGAGGAATAACAATAAACTCAGCTCACGTTGAGTACGAGACAGACAACCGTCACTATGCACACGTTGACTGCCCCGGCCACGCTGACTATGTAAAGAACATGATTACTGGTGCTGCACAGATGGACGGTGCTATACTGGTTGTATCGGCTGCTGACGGCCCGATGCCTCAGACTCGCGAGCACATTCTGCTTGCTCGTCAGGTTGGCGTTCCTTATATAGTTGTATTCATGAACAAGTGCGACCAGGTTGACGATCCTGAGCTGCTTGAGCTTGTTGAGATGGAAATCCGTGAGATGCTTTCTGAGTATGACTTCCCGGGCGACGAGATTCCAATAATAAAGGGTTCTGCTCTTAAGGCTCTTGAGAGCACAAGCACCGACCCGAATGCTGAGGAGTACAAATGCATACTTGAGCTTATGGACGCTGTTGACAAGTTTATCCCGACACCTGACCGTAAGGCTGATCAGCCTTTCCTTATGCCTGTTGAGGACGTATTCACCATTACCGGACGCGGCACTGTTGCTACTGGTAGGGTTGAGCGCGGCCAGCTTAAGAACGGCGAGGAAGTTGAGATAGTAGGTCTTACAGACGAGCGCAAGAAGGTTGTTGTAACAGGTATAGAGATGTTCCGCAAGATTCTTGACTACGCTGAGGCAGGCGACAACATAGGTGCTCTGCTCCGTGGCGTACAGCGCAATGAGATTGAGCGCGGCCAGGTTCTCGCAAAGCCCGGCACAATCAATCCTCACACAAAGTTCCGTGGTCAGGTTTATGTTCTGACTAAGGACGAGGGTGGACGTCATACACCGTTCTTTAACAACTATCGTCCGCAGTTCTATTTCCGTACCACTGACGTTACCGGCGTTATCACTCTGCCGGAGGGTACAGAAATGTGCATGCCTGGCGATAACGTAGAGATGGATGTTGAGCTTATCACACCTATCGCTATAGAGACTGGACTTCGTTTCGCTATCCGTGAGGGCGGACGTACAGTTGGTTCAGGCGTTGTTTCTGCCATAGAGGGTTAATTTAAAATAAAGCAGATAGCGGCAGGCTGTAAAGTCTGCCGCTTTGTTCATATTGGTAAAACATCATCTTTAGAAAATGTAAAACAAAAATTCGGGTTTTATAGCTTGTAGAGGTAAAATAATATGCTAATTGAAAATACTCCTACACTTGAAACGCAAAGGCTTATATTAAGAAAGTTTTCTGTCAGCGATATAACAGATATGCAGGCGCTTTACGGCGATAATGAGGTTAATAAGTTTCTGCCTTGGTTTCCAATGAAAACAAAAAACGAGGTTTATGAATATCTTAACAAAGCAATATTTCCTTGCTATCAAATGGATATTGCATATAACTATGCTGTGACAATGAAAACAAACGGGCGGGTAATAGGCTATGTTCATATAAATGATATAGGCGACAGCAATGACTTGGGGTATGCGCTTAATAAGGAATTTTGGCACCAGGGAATGGCATTTGAAGCGTGTTCTGCTGTAGTTGAAAGGTTTTTTAAAGCAGGATTTCAGTTTATCACGGCAACACATGATATAAATAATCCAAGCAGCGGTGCAGTAATGAAAAAGCTTGGTATGACATATCGATACTCTTACAAAGAACAGTGGCAGCCAAAGAATATACCGGTAGTTTTTAGAATGTATCAGTTGGATTTTGACGGCATAGAACGGACATATGCCGGATATAAGAATAAATATCCATTTTTTGTGGAACAAATTTTATAAGTGAAATTCTTTTAATTGTATAAATGTATGAACATACATCAAGGCTATATGCCTTGATAAATGGAAAGATACATGTTATCATTAATGCGGATATATCAAAAGACTGTATTTGGAATAGAGGATATTAAATGAATGTTTTATTTTTCAAATATGCTATAGAGGTAGAACGTACCCGTTCTATTTCGCAGGCGGCGGAGAATCTTTTCATGGCTCAGCCTAATTTGAGCAAGGCTATAAAAGAGATGGAAGATACGCTTGGCTTTAACATATTTGAAAGAAGCTCAAAGGGCGTTATTCCGACAATGCAGGGTAAGGAGTTTTTGGTGTACGCCAGAAATATCGTATCCCAGCTGGAAAAAATAGATTCCATTGCAAAGCCAAACAGCGCGGAACTTCAGTCGCTGAAAGTTTCAAT
The DNA here is from genome assembly GCA_030842085.1 of Bacillota bacterium. Classification (GTDB taxonomy): domain Bacteria; phylum Bacillota; class Clostridia; order Oscillospirales; family Acutalibacteraceae; genus Timburyella. Next base: position 4,736 of record JAUUSE010000054.1, read on the forward strand.
TCCGCGAGGAACATATGTAGCGTACGGCATGGCTAACTTTGTGCTGGGACTTGATATGAGCAAGGGCATAGATATAAACGTTCAGGAGACAAATTCTGTGCAGACTATTAATAATATCGCCGGCGGTCAGTACGGAATTGGCATTATAAGATATCAGACAAAATATGAAAAGTATTTTTTGGACTTTTTGTCCGAAAAGGACTTGCGGCATGAGACCATATGGGAGTTTGACAGCCTGATACTTTTCTCAAAGGAGCATAAGCTCGCAAATCAGCCGGATATAAGATATGAGCAGCTTGCGGATTTTATAGAGATTATGCACGGCGATAATATTGTACCGTATCTTTCGGCGAGTGACGGCCGCAATTATGAAAATCATCGCACCGATAAACGAATATGTCTTTATGAGCGCTGCAATCAGTTTGAACTGCTGACAAAAGTTCCCACTACATATTTGTGGGTATCGCCTATTCCGGATGACATTTTGCGGCGCTATGACTTGGTGCAGCGAAGGTGTATAACGGAAAATCGGCGCAGCAAGGACGTTTTAATTTATCCGTCGGGATATAAGCTTACATCTATGGACAAAAAGTTTATAGATAAGCTTTATGAGGCAAAAAATGAGGTGGCTTTTGAGAACTACGAATAATTATGATTGCTCAAATGGTGCTGATTTGGATTTTTAGCAGGGAAATGTAAGTCATAAATAGTACTGCCGGTGCATTATTTGGAATTTATTATCATGTTTGCTGCATTTGATTATATATTTTTACGTAAGAATTTATTCGAATTTGCTTCATACAACACTTATTTTCCTTTGCGCTGCTTATGTCAAAAATATATCTTTATAATACGAAATTAAAAGCATATCAAATTGGAATAACGATATGCTTTTTTTATATAGAAACAGATGCGCTTTTAATAGAAAAATAAAAATTATGTAAAATATAATACATTATGTAAATTAAATTAAAAGAAAATAAATTTATAATGAAAAATGTCGAGTCTGAAAAATGCGATGATAAAGGCTCAATTTGAAAAAATATATAGTGCGATTAACATACATTTATCGATAGTTTTGTATCGATAAATGTATATCGATATGCGATTATTATATTTACATATTGCGATTAATTTGATAAAATCTAAGCAGACCAAAAATGTTTAAAACAATTTAAAATTTGAGCAATGGAGGAATTAAGTATGGCGAGATTTACTTTACCGAGAGACTTGTATCACGGAAAAGGCGCGTTAGAGCAGCTTAAGTCACTTGAAGGCAAAAAGGCTATGATATGTGTCGGCGGCAGCTCAATGCAGAAGTTTGGTTTTCTTGACAGGGCAGAGCAGTACCTTAAAGAGGCCGGAATGGAAGTAGAAGTATTTAGCGGAATTGAGTCGGATCCTTCAGTGGAGACGGTTATGAAAGGCGCTGAGGCCATGCTCAAGTTCCAGCCTGACTGGATAGTAGCTATGGGCGGCGGCTCTCCTATAGACGCTGCAAAAGCAATGTGGATAAAGTATGAGTATCCTGATATTACATTTGAGGAGATGTGCAAGGTATTCGGTATACCAAAGCTTCGTAGGAAGGCGCATTTCTGTGCTATTCCTTCGACATCAGGCACGGCTACAGAAGTAACGGCATTCTCAATAATCACTGATTATAATAAGGGTATAAAATATCCTATAGCTGACTTTGAAATTACACCGGACGTTGCTATAGTTGATCCTGATTTGGCAGAAACAATGCCTAAAAAGCTTGTTGCGCATACAGGTATGGACGCCATTACACACGCTATTGAGGCTTATGTTTCAACTGCAAACTGCAATTACACAGACCCGCTTGCAATATTTGCTATAAGAATGATACAGAATGACCTTGTAGATTCATACAACGGCGATATGTCTAAGAGAGCTGCTATGCACGACGCTCAGTGCCTTGCAGGTATGGCGTTCTCCAACGCTCTGCTTGGTATAGTTCACTCTATGGCGCATAAGACGGGCGCTGCCTTTGCTGATTACGGCGCACATATAATTCACGGCGCTGCTAACGCTATGTATCTGCCGAAAGTTATTGCCTTTAACGCTAAGGACGAAACAGCAGCGAAGCGCTATGCTACAATAGCTGATGAAATGAAGCTCGGCGGCAACAGCGTTGAAGAAAAAATCAGACTGCTTATAAATTATCTGCGCGGCATGAACGATAAGCTTAACATACCGCACTGTATAAAGAATTACGGCGCTGACAGCTATCCGACAGAGAACGGCTTTGTGCCTGAGAATGTCTTCCTTGAGAGACTGCCGGAAATAGCCAAGAACGCTATAGGCGACGCCTGCACGGGCTCCAACCCGCGTCAGCCGAGCCAGGCCGAAATGGAAAAGCTGCTTAAGTGCTGCTACTACGACGAGGAAGTTGACTTCTAAGCTTGAGATATACATAGCGGCTGCCGCGTAATAATTTTGCGGCAGCCGCTTTAGTGCGTTATATAGACGCTTTTTATACTAAAAAGGGAGATATTATAATGTATAAAATACTTGAAAAGAGAGAGCTTAATCCTACTGTAACGCTTATGGTGGTAGATGCTCCGCTGGTAGCAAAAAAGGGTGAACCGGGGCAATTTATCATACTGCGCGTTGACGAGGATGGCGAGCGCATCCCCCTCACTATTGCCGATTATGACAGGGAAAAGGGTACGGTAACGATAATTTTCCAAGTAGTCGGCGCTACGACAGAAAAGCTTAATCATTTAAACGAAGGCGATTATATTCACGATTTTGTCGGTCCTCTCGGCCGCGCCACAGAGACTGATGGACTTAAAAAAGTTGCCGTCGTAGGCGGCGGCGTTGGATGCGCCATCGCATTTCCGGTTACGAAAAAGCTGCATGAGCAGGGCTGCGAGGTCCATGCCATAGCCGGCTTTAGAAGCAAGGATTTGGTAATTTTAGAGGATGAGTTTGAGAAAAACAGCACAAAATTCATCAGAATGAGCGACGACGGCACATGGGGAGATAAAGGCCTTGTCACCGACGCGCTGCGCAAGCTTATAGAAAGCGGCGAGACATACGACGAGGTCATAACCATAGGTCCGCTGATAATGATGAAGTTTGTATGCGCGCTTACTAAAGAGTACGGCATAAAGACGGTAGCCAGCATGAACCCGATAATGGTTGACGGCACGGGAATGTGCGGCGGATGCCGTCTTACGGTCGGCGGCGAGACTAAGTTTGCCTGCGTCGACGGTCCTGAGTTTGACGGACATGAAATAGATTTTGACGAGGCTATAGCGCGCAGCGCGACTTACAAGGATTTTGAGCGTCATGCATATGAAGAAACCTGTAATCTTTTTAAAGCGGAGGTAAAGTAAGATGCCTAATATGTCTTTAAAGAAAAATGAAATGCCCTCACAGAGCCCTGAAGTAAGGCGCAGCAATTTTGAAGAGGTTGCGCTGGGCTATACGGAGGAGCAGGCGATAGATGAGGCTCAGCGCTGCCTCCACTGTAAGCATAAGCCGTGCGTAAGCGGCTGCCCTGTGCATATTGATATTCCTGCCTTTATAAAGGAAGTAGCGGAGGGCAATTTTGAAAAAGCGTATGAGATAATATCCGAGTCGAGCTCACTGCCGGCGGTGTGCGGAAGGGTATGCCCGCAGGAGACACAGTGCGAGCAGAAATGCGTCCGCGGCATAAAAGGCGAGCCGGTGGCGATAGGCCGTCTTGAGCGATTTGTAGCTGACTATCATAATGCTCACAGCACGGAAAAGGCTAAAGCTCCAGCGAAAAACGGGCACAGGGTAGCTGTTATAGGCTCAGGCCCTGCGGGACTCACATGTGCCGGCGACCTTGCCAAGAAGGGCTATGATGTAACGGTGTTTGAGGCGCTGCACTTAGCCGGCGGTGTGCTGGTATACGGCATACCGGAGTTCCGTCTGCCGAAGTCTATTGTGCAAAAGGAAATCGATACGCTTAAGGAAATAGGCGTTAAAATCGAAACCAATGTCGTCGTAGGCAAGACATTCTCTATAGACGAGCTGATTGATGAGTACAAGTTTGAGGCGGTATTCATAGGCTCCGGCGCCGGACTGCCGAAATTTATGAATATAAAGGGTGAAAATTTAAAGGGCGTATATTCTGCAAATGAATTTTTGACCCGTATAAATCTTATGAAAGCCTATAAGCCGGACGGCAGCACGCCGGTACAGCACAGCAAGCATGTATCGGTCGTTGGCGGCGGCAACGTGGCGATGGATGCCGCAAGATGTGCGCGCAGGCTTGGCGCGGAGGTAACGGTAGTGTACCGCCGTACTGAAGCAGAGCTTCCGGCGCGTCGTGAAGAGGTCGAGCATGCCATGGAAGAGGGAATAGAGTTTAAATTCCTGACAAATCCTGTGGAGATAACAGGCGACGATAAAGGCTGGGTAAACGGGCTTATTTGCCGCCAGATGGAGCTTGGCGAGCCGGATGAATCAGGACGCAGGCGTCCAGTACCAGTAGATGGCAGCGACTTTAAGATTGACACCGACTGCGTAATAATGGCGCTCGGCACATCACCCAACCCGCTTATAAAATCCACAACAAAGGGTCTTGAAACGCAGAAATGGGGCGGCATAATAGCCGATGAAGAGACCGGCCTTACATCGAGAGAGGGCGTATATGCCGGCGGCGACGCCGTTACCGGCGCAGCGACTGTTATTCTTGCAATGGGCGCCGGTAAAAATGCGGCTGCCGCTATTGACGAATATCTGCAGAATAAAGGGGAATAGCATATGTCCACCGCAAACCCAATATCTACACAGACATTAAGGCGGCTGCCTACATATTATAATTATCTCAAGTCACTGCCGGCGGATGTAAAGAATATATCCGCGACCTCAATAGCAAGAGAGCTGCGGCTCAACGACGTTCAGGTGCGCAAGGACTTGGCGCTTGTGAGCGGCGGTGGCAGGCCCAAGGTAGGATATGTGGTTGAGTATCTGATGGACGATATAGGGCGTTATTTAAGATATGACTATGTAGACAGGGCTATTTTGGTAGGTGCCGGCAATATGGGTCATGCGCTCATGTGCTACGAAGGCTTTGCGCAGTATGGACTGGACATAGTGACGGCGTTTGACAACAATAACAGTATTATAGGGACATATATAAACGGAAAGCGTGTGCTGCCCATGGAGGAAATGGGCAGCATATGCTCCAAGCAGGATATAAAAATAGGCATTATAACGGTACCATCGGCAGCGGCTCAAAGCGTCTGCGACATGATGGTCAAAAGCGGCATAAAGGCCATATGGAACTTTGCCGCTGTTAAGCTTAATACTCCCAAAGGCGTAATTGTGCAAAATGAGGACCTGGTGGCCTCTCTTGTCGTTCTGTCTCAGCATTTAAAGCAGGGCGGCAGCGACGTGGATTAGCATCTTGACGTAAGTATCAATTGATAATTGAAGCAGGTCGGTGGGGCATAAAATTTGCTGTTTAATGCTTATTGGCCGATGCTTAGGCAATGTGCCGGCATACGAAAAATATACGGCTTGTATATTTTAAACAGCCGGCCGAATTTGCCTAATCAGTTGAAAGAGCAGCTAAATGGCAATTGTCCGGCCGAGCATGAATGATGGATGTAGGACAATATTATAGTCTTGTCACATTAGTTGTCATCACGACTTTAACAGTATAGTCGTTGGATACTGATTGTTAGGACAAGCAATGGTTAGGATAAATAACTTTAAAGATTTATAAGGAGAAATATTTATGACAAATGAGCTGCGTGAAGGAATAAGAGGAAGCAGCGAGACGGTAGTTGATGAAAATAATACAGCGCTTACAATGGGCAGCGGTGAGCTGGAGGTTTTTGCCACTCCGGCAATGGTAGCGCTTATGGAAGAAGCTGCTGCTGAAAGCGTAAAGCCTTATATAGATGAGGGAAGCACTACCGTAGGCACGGCGCTTGAAATAGAGCATGTATCTGCAACTCCGATAGGAGTAAGCGTTAGATGTGAAAGCGAGCTTTGCCATGTCGACGGCAGAAAGCTTGTATTCAACGTTACGGCTTACGACAATGCGGGAATAATCGGAAAGGGCCGGCACGAGCGCTTTATAGTAGAAAAAGAGCGCTTTATGAAAAAAGCAGAAGCAAAAAGATAAAATTAACAACCGGCTAAAAGAGCTGATTGTAACAGGCCGTATTTGCAGCTAAGGTGTGTTATACGGTTATATAAATAAGGTTTCAACATGATTTCTGCTGCCCTGCAGGAGTTTGTTCTTTTGCACTGACGCCGAAATTGTGTTTTGAATAAAGGCAAATTGTTTGGAGGTAAGTATGAACGAAAACTTTGACTATGGCGTAGTCGACGGGATACTTAAGGAGCTTGGCTGTAGTGAAACAAACATTATAGCAATACTTCAAAGTGTTCAGGAGCACTACCGTTATCTTCCGCGCGAGGTGTTTCCGTACCTTGCGTTAAAGCTGGGCGTACCTGAGGCGCAGATTTACAGCGTAGCAACCTTTTATGAGAATTTCTCGCTGGAGCCGAAGGGCAAGTTTGTAATAAAGGTCTGCGACGGCACGGCATGCCATGTGCGCAAATCGATACCGATACTCGAGCGTCTGCGCAGCGAGCTTAATTTGTCCGATAAGAAGCATACCACCGACGATTTATCGTTTACGGTGGAGACGGTATCATGCCTTGGCGCATGCGGACTTGCTCCGGTAATTACCGTCAACGACAAGGTATATCCTGCAATGTCGCCGGACAAGGTATCGGCGCTTTTAGGCGAGCTTAAGGAAGAGGTGTAGTATGAAGCTTAAAAATCAGAAAGACTTGGATAAAATCCGCAGTATATATGCGGATTCCCTCAAGCATGAGACAAAAAAGATACTTGTCTGCGCCGGCACAGGCTGTGTGTCGAGCGGTTCGCTTGATATATTTGACAGACTCACAGAGCTTTTAAAGGAAAGAAACATAAAATGCTCTGTAGAGCTTGAAAAGGAGCCTCACGGCGACAGCGTGGGCGTTAAAAAGAGCGGCTGCCATGGATTTTGCGAAATGGGTCCGCTGGTGAGAATAGAGCCGCAGGGCTGGCTGTATACAAAAGTGCAGCTTTCCGACTGTGAGGATATAATAGACAAAACGATAATAAACGGCGAGCATATTGAGCGTCTTGCCTACCAAAAAGGCGGCAAAGTGTGCAAAAAGCAGGATGATATCCCGTTTTACAAAAAGCAGACCCGCCTTGTTTTAGAGCACTGCGGTCATATAGATTCCACATCTATAAACGAGTATTTGGGCATGGGCGGCTATAAAGCGTTTGAGAAAGCGCTGTTTGAGATGAGCGCCGACGAAATAATAAACGAGATAAGTGAATCCAATCTGCGCGGCAGAGGCGGCGGCGGATTTCCGGCTGGTCGCAAATGGTCACAGGTGAAGCGTCAGATGGCAGAGCAGAAATATGTAGTCTGCAACGGCGACGAGGGCGACCCCGGCGCATTTATGGACCGCAGTATTATGGAGGGCGACCCGCATCGCATGCTGGAAGGCATGATGATAGCCGGCCTTGCCTGCGGTGCAAGCGA
>JAUUSE010000055.1:0-12291 GCA_030842085.1 Bacillota bacterium
GCTGACCTCTTGAATGCCATTCAAGCGCTCTCCCAGCTGAGCTATACCCCCATATAAATAATTTTTACACTGCCATTTGTTTCTGCGCGTTATATAATATTATAGCCTAAAACCAGCTAAAATATATACATATCACTGCATAAAACTCAGTGTCATATATATTACCATAAACCTGCGTACATTTCAAGTGCTAATTTTATTAAATAAAAATTATAATCCGGCAGACAGTAAATATAAAAACATACTGTCCGCCGGACTTATTTATATTATAATCTATAACCAAAGGTATTATTTAAAGCTGTCTTTCCAATTTACATAGTCGGCATAAAGCTTCTCGCTTTCCTTTACACCGGCAAACGCCGTTGTACCCGGCTTGTTCATAGCCGACTGATAGTCGAATGTAAGTATCTCGTCTACATACGGAGAAATAGCTTCTATCTGCTGTCTTATTCTCTCAAATTTCGGCGGCAGAAGTGCGCTTTTATATGGTACGCCCTCAAACTCAAAAAGCTCCATATCTGCCCACATCTTAGATTTGCCAACCTTGTCATGTACCTTTCTTATGCGCTCAAATATCTCCGGCAGCTCCTCAACCTTTGTTTTCTGAACCCCGACTTCGTCCTGATATGCTACTATGTCCACATTCAGCTCCTCAAGCTGCTTTGCATATACATCGTCGCACTTTACCACTCTTGTGCCGTAAGGCGCTATTAACGTTTTCTTGGTGCTGTCAAATGATTTGGCATAGCTATCATAATCATTTAAATAATCAATGAAGCCTTCTCTGAAATAATTGCCAAGATATGCCTCGTCTGGGAAATACCATCCATAAAAGCTCTTGTATTTTCCAAACTGCTCATAAAGCTGGCCCATCGCCGTCTTTTCCCGCTTCATTATCTCTTTGTCGGTAGTATTTATATCCGGACGCGTCCAGTCGCCGTAAAATCCGGTGCTTACAAAGACTTTCATGCCGAGCTTCTCCGTCTCCGACATAAGCACATCCATTGGATTTTTGCATTTTAAATCCGCCGGCGGCAAAACATCAGTTGGAAAATAAGCTGCATAATCAAGCGCGCTTGCCAACAATACTATATACTCCATCCCAGCATCGTGTATTTCACCGATTTTTGTACGCCACTGCTCATCAGTAAATTCCTTGCTCTGAGGATTGTAATACTTACCCTCCGGTTTGTTATGGTGCTGAAACTCAAACCATGTACCATTTATAAATTTCATTTTTTCTCCCCCGCCTATTTAGCAAAATACTTATAAAAGTATACCATTTTTCAAGGATATTAATATGCTTAAGTTTAAGCTTTTGCTTGCCAATAATGACCATTTATGGCTATATCTGTACCTAGCAATGAAGAGACGGAACTTTTTACATAGGATATTCTCATAAGCACGGCGGCAAGTGGAAAAATTTGTGCCGGACGATATCACTTTTCGGATGAATTGGCATAATAAATATTGCCGGTGCAGCTTACATCGCCGGCGATATTTTGGCAGTGTATATCGCCATTACAAGACGATATATCGCCTTCGATATTTTTACATGTGATTTTACCGCCCCTTGCATCGCCGTCAATGGCATTGCAGCATATGTCGGAAGCCGATACATCTCCGGATATATCGCCTGTGACAACAATTTCCCCTTTGGCGGACGCATCGCCTTCAATTCTGTCGCAGCTTATTTTGAGCTCGGTATTTACATCTCCCGCTACATTTCCGCCAATGCTTTGACACGATATAGCGCCCGATGACTCCACATCACCGGCAATATCACCGCAGTTTATATTGGCTCCAGCTGATGCGCTGCAGCCTACGTCACCGCAGGTTATATCTGCCCCAGCTGCTACGTCACAGCCTACATCACCGCAGGTTATATCTGCCCCAGCCGCTACGTCGCAGCCTACGTCGCCGCAGGTTATATCTGCCCCGGCTAAGGCGTTACCGCCTATATCGCCGCAATTTATATCTGCTCCTGCAGTTACATTTCCAGATATGTCGCCGTTAATCTTTGCGCTGCCCCATATTTCTATATTGACAGGCCCTATATCCGTATTTTTACTGCCGCAGTCAATTACAAGCGGAATTTTTACATCAGGGTTATAAATATCCTCTCTCAGCGGCGTCGCGCCTTTAAACTGGACTATGCGTATGCACCCATCGTCCGGCAGATTAAGTAAGCTGTCTGCCATCTGTCCGACCATGCTTTCGCTACCGGAGCTTTTGCCGCATAGCAGCGTATCTACAGATACGCCTAAGGTCTGTGCCAGTAATGGCAGCAGCTCTATATCCGGATATGAAAGCGAGCACTCCCATTTGCTTACCGCCTGCACCGATACTCCCATTATCTGAGCCAGCTGCTCCTGACTTAGCTGCTTGTTCTTCCTTAGCCGCTTTAGGCTGATGCTGAATACTTCTTTCATATCGCTCATCTCCTTTTTTACTATGTCTTAATAATATCATCATTCACTCATGTTAACCATACACCTATCGTTGTATTTTATCAACCGTTAGTTGATATTCTAGATAAAATACATCTGTTAATTAGCAATTTTCGGAGACGATAAAGTCCCGAATTTGACTTAAGCCATTAAAAGCATAGCATCGGCGTATATCATTGTGTTATTCTCCGCCAATTATAAGCTTATAAAAATGTCGGCGGCGCTTACCGCTGTTTTTTAAACCGTAATATAGAAAAGATTTTTTAAAAAGTTTTGGGCTAAAGCCTTTTTATTTGCAGCAGAAAAAATTCTTAATTTAAGCCCGGACATTTCTTATAAAGCAACCGCTTCTGTCTTTAAACAAAAAAGGGGCAGTATATTCTGCCCCAGTTCTAAATTTATTTAAAGCAAGTCGCTCGATTTATCGAGCGCAGATTTTACAGTATCGTCCATGTCGTAATATCTATATTCCCCAAGCCTTCCGCAAAAGTGAATATTGTCCTTTTTTGCAAGCTCATTATACTGCTCATATCTCTGCTGATTTTTTTCATCATTTATTGGATAATAAGGCTCTGTGCCCACATTCCACTCAAGCGAATATTCCCGTGATACAACCGTTTTGGGCTGCTCCCCAAACTCAAAATGCTTATGCTCAATCACTCTTGTATACGGAGTTTTTTCGTCTGTGTAATTCATCACCGCAACGCCCTGATAATTGAGCATGTCGATTATTTCCGTTTCAAAGCGCAAACTTCTATATTCAAGCGGGCCAAAACAGTAGTCGTAATATTCGTCAATAGCGCCGGTATAAATAACCGTTTTAGCCATACTCTTATACTCTTCTTTTTTCTTTAAAAAATCCGTGTTAAGCTTTACTTCCACGCCATCAAGCAGACATTCGATAATTTTTGTATATCCGCCTATAGGTATTCCCTGCCATGTATCGTTAAAGTAATTATTGCTGTATGTCAGCCTGACGGGCAGGCGGCGTATTATAGACGCCGGCAGCTCGCTGCATTTTCTGCCCCACTGCTTTTCGGTATATCCCTTAACCAATTTTTCGTAAATGTCTCTTCCGACCAGACTAATCGCCTGCTCTTCAAGATTTCGCGGCTCGCCCTTTATCTCGCGGCGGCCCTCGTCAATCTTAGCAGCGGCCTGTTCAGGAGTAATTACTCCCCACATTCTGCTGAAAGTATTCATATTAAAGGGCATATTATAAATTTCGCCGTTATAATTTGCTACAGGAGTATTTATATAATTGTTAAAGTCTGCAAACCTATTTATATACTTCCACACCTCGCTGTCGCTTGTGTGGAAAATGTGCGCGCCGTATTTATGGACGTTTATGCCCTCAATCTCTTCAGTATAAATATTACCGCCAATATGTCCTCTTCTTTCCAGAACAAGGCAGCTTTTTCCCGCAGATTTAGCTCTTTGCGCAAATACTGCGCCGAACAGCCCGCTGCCGACTATAATAAAATCGTACATTCTATTTATACCTCTCTGCACCCATATCGGGAAAATAAACGCCGGACGTCATTTATAGCTTCTGCGCATGGTCAAATATATAAAATCGCCGCAAACTGCCTCAACGCACAAAGCAAAATACAAGCTTCCTAATAAACATATAAAATTATTTTAAGGTTTTTTTGATATATCTGAAATCTTTAACCGCCTGTTTGCCTATGCCTATAATCTTTTTAAAATTAATTGAGTTAACGCCGCCCTGCCGTGGTCTGAAAGTTATAGGTACAAATTTAATATTTTCCTTATATTTAACAAGGCATACCGTCAGCATAACATTTGAAAGATTAAAGTCCTTAGGTATCTTGGTAATATAGCGCTGTAAAACTTCCCTTTTTATAAGCCGGAAAGGAGTATTTGCATCGGTAATCTTGAGTCCGAATATGCACCAAAGCACAAATTTAAGAGTTTTTGTGACAATGACTCGTGAAAATCCATCTTTTCGGTGGTTGCGGTGGCCGATAATCGCAGCGTAATTATCCCTTTCTTCCCAAAAAGGGTAAAACTCCTCTGGCAGCGTTTGTCCGTCGGAATCAGTTTGGAATATGTATTCGGCGCCATTTTCCAGCGCATAATTATAACCATAAAGCACAGTAGCGCCGTGTCCCGAATTTTTCTTTGTAACAACTTCAAGCTGGCTTAGCTCTTCTTTAAGGCTTTCCAATACATTTAATGTTGAATCCTTGCTGCCGTCGTCTATAATAACCAAGCGCGATTCATCATTTATGTTTTTAACCACGTCATGCCACTGACGCGCAACTTCTTCAATATTGCTCTCCTCGTTATATGCTGGAATTATTATATAAAGTTTATCCATTTTTATTTTCACCCCTGAATGTTACAAGCTTATTGAGTATGAACTGAAACAACGCCACTATGAAAATTGATATAAGCTTTACAACAATTTCATTTGCAGAAAACACTTTCGTACCTATAAACAATATCAGCGTAGAAAGGCCTAAACCGCAATAGCCTACAATGAAAAATTCAACTCCTCTTTTAAGTTTTTTATCCGTCATCTTAAAAGTGATGACCGAGTTGAAAATAAAGCTGCAGGCAATCCCTATATTCACGCTTATAAGATTTGCAACAAATTCATTAAGTCCAACATGTGTTAAAAGAATATATACGCAAAAATCAAGCCCGGAAGATATGCCGCCTATAATTCCATAGCTTATAAGCTGCTTTATAATTGTCATATATTTCGCCAGCAGCCCTTTCATATAAAACCGCCTTTCCACAAAGCCCTACCCCAAATACTTTTAGCTATCTAATCTACTCTCCTGTAAAGATAAAAGGTCCTTCCCTCACTGTGATATTCTCCATCAACAGAAGCTATTATTTCGTAATTTTTCGAAATAGCATTATATATTTTCTGAGTATAATTATCTTCGTTAATTGGCTGCTGTTCTGCCTCCTCGCTGTAGCCGGCGACAAAAGAAGCAACAATATAATTGTTTATTCCCGCCTCAATATCTTCATATTGGCCTATATATACATCCGGATAAGCTTCAAACGAGATGTTTGGAATATAAAAATACTTTGAAGAAGGAACAATGCCGGCAGCTGTATAAAAGCAATCGTCTAAAGCAAGAGGCACAAGCAAGGTTTGATTTTCCTTTTTGTCCGACAATATTATTTTTGCAATCTCCTGCTGGCATGGATTTGGGTTTATATTCGTCGCTCTATTCAGTTGCTGAGCTATAAGACCATTATTTCCTACAGTAAATACAAATATAGTGACTACTGTAAAAATAGGAATTATTATTCCGCCGGTTTTTGTCCTGATTTTTTTGTCGGACGTGTTATTTACAGCAGTTCTAATCTTTTTATATAAATCATAAATAGCAAGATAACCAAACAGGCAAAAGACGGCTGCCGGTATAAACTGATATTGATAAAATTTTATGCTTATTGATAAAAGCAGAAACGCAAAGCTTAAGAATATAGAAATGTTTAAAACAACATTCTCACGATTACTGTAAATAAAATAGATTGTTCCAAAAGTAATTAAAATAAAGCATATAAAATAATCATTAAGTATTATTGATATACCATTTTTAATTCCCAAGCACACAGAATAAAGTAAATTAGTATCCTCTACCGTAGCATAGGTCCGTTGCCGCACCGAAATTGATACAATGTAACGATGCACCGGATACCCTTTTAACGATGAACACGCCACCCTATTAACGATAGTGAACAGGTGCAAGGAAAAAATAACCCCTCTCCACGAAGGAGAAGGGTCTTATCCATCATTTTTACTTCGATGATGGCTTTTACATCGGTGATGCCGGGGAATATGGGGGAGACAAAGCAGTTGGTACGGATGCCAGCATCATGAAACGCTTTCATGGCGGCCAGCCGCCGCTCAATGTTGACGGCATTGTCCATATCGTTTTTGAACCCCTCGTCCAGCGTGTTGATTGACCAGGAAACACGGGCGTCCGGAAATGTTTTGATTAAATCCAGATCCCGCAGTACAAGGTCGCTTTTTGTAGCAATACTGATCTTGACCCCGCTGCCTGCAAGCTGCTCCAGCAGCGCGCGGGTGCGCCCGAACACTTCTTCCTGGGGCAGATAGGGATCGGTCACTGAGCCGATGAACAGCTCCTTCCCGGCATACCGCTCCGGGTGGCGTATCTCCGGCCAGATCTTGACGTCCAGAAATGTACCCCAGGGTTCCGGGTGGCCGGTAAACCGCTTCATGAACGAAGCGTAACAGTACCGGCAGGCATGAGTGCAGCCCACATAGGGATTCACGGAATAGTCGCTCACCGGCAGGTTGGATTTTGTAAGCACGCTTTTTACTTGTATTTCTCGAATACTCGGTTCCGTTGCAGCATCTCTCGAATATTCGTTTATTTCCATCTGCCATAGTGCAGTTGTTTATCAAGATCGGCGAAATTTTGCTCCAGTACCGTCTCATTCAGGTCGGCATAACCGATCCCGATAAATACTGAAATCATATAGGTCGGCGGGACCTTCAATTTCGCTTTTACAAGGACAGTTTTACTTGTAAGGTATGTGGCAAACCGGTTGTTGTCACCGGTGCAGGAAGTAATCACCGCAATCACTGTCCAAATTGTTTAAGCAGTCTACACTTAGATAACGAACCGGGTGACAGGGCGGCTGATTGCGGTGGTATCATGGACCCGGTATGCGTATGGGTGCGCAAAAATGGAGAATGGGCAATTATACATCGGCGCCGCAGATGCGGACACTTGAGTTCAAACCGTGTCGCAGCAGATGACAATCCGATGAAACTGATGTCGATTGCAATGAGACCACTGGCTCAGCCTCCCTTTCCTTTGGAAAGAATTGAGGAAATGACTGCGCTCATGGGTGGCGATGGGCAACTATCTCATTGAAAAAAGCAAATGATAATACTTGACGCGATGGTCTTTTTATACTACCACGTCCAATTTTTATTATATTATAACGAAGAACCGAATTCTGATGCTTTATTTTTTCTGTTTTACAGATTTGGAACTTTGTTATGAAATAATAACCGCCTGCATCTGCAAGCGGCTATTACTTAATACGCTATATTTATCTTTATGCCTTTTTATAACCACACTTCGGGCATACGCCATTCTCATTCAGCGCAATGCCGCAAAGCGGGCACCGATCGATTTTGTTTTTCGTCTCAAATTCGGCACTTGCTGCATTAACACCACTGGTAAAGGTGAGTTTAGCTATGTTTAGCTTGTCTTTCAGCAGTTCATAGACAATCTTGATCATGCCTTCCACTGTCATAGTTTCTTTTGTGACAACAAGACGGCAGTCAGGATATGCAGTAGCAAGCTCAGTCTGGAAAGCTGCCCCCTTCATTTGATTTTGTGGGGCGCCATCTTTAATGCCCTGTTTTTCATAGACATCAAGAACTGCGGGGAGCAAAGGGTCATCCTCTCTCAAAACCAACGCATGATCGAAATTCTTTAAGACCTCCCATGCTGTTTTTTGGATTTCGTTGCAGGGGAACACCATATTTACCCCTTCGTTAATAGAATCCTCTACTTCAATAGTCAAAACGCCAGTGTGTCCATGCAGATACTGCGCTTCGCCTTTGAAACCATAGAAACGGTGGGCGTACTGCAGATCAATCGTTGTAATACTTCTCATTTTCTACCTCCTTAATAATTTTCTTCATGAATTTCAAAGTAGCTCTGTGGGTGATTGCAGGCAGGGCATACCTCCGGCGCGGCAGTGCCGACTACGATATGCCCGCAGTTACGGCATTCCCATACCTTGACTTCGCTCTTGGCAAATACTTCCGCCATCTCCACATTGTGCAGCAGGGCGCGGTAACGTTCCTCGTGGTGCTTTTCGATAGCGGCAACCAAGCGGAATTTTGCAGCTAATTCTGGGAACCCTTCTTCCTGTGCTGTTTTGGCAAATCCTTCATACATGTCTGTCCACTCGTAATTTTCGCCTTCAGCGGCGTGGAGCAGGTTTTCGGCTGTGCTGCCAATACCATTTAGCTCCTTAAACCACATCTTGGCGTGTTCTCTTTCATTTTCGGCGGTTTTCAAGAACAATGCAGCAATCTGCTCGTAACCTTCCTTTTTCGCTACCGAAGAAAAGTAGGTATATTTGTTGCGGGCTTGGGATTCACCGGCAAAGGCTGCCTCCAAATTCTTTTCAGTCTGTGTTCCGGCGTATTTGTTTGCTTTCGGTTCCTCATCAATTTTCTCAAAAGAGGAGGCCGGCTGTTTGCAGACCGGGCAGGTAAAATCTGCAGGCAATTCCTCGCCCTCATAAATATAGCCGCATACTTTGCATCTCCATTTACTCATACTTTGTTTTTCTCCCTTCTTAGTGTCATTGCATGGTATCAGTTCCAAAAGTTTTTTTGCCGCTTCTACAGGGAATTCCGGGGAAGGAGGATTTTCAACCCAGCCGCGAAGCAGATCGTGTGTATTTCCGCTTTGAGGAAGCATATATCCGGCTTCCCGCAGCAGATCCTCATTCACCAGCCGGACAGATTTGAAAAAGGCAGTCATCAAACGATAAAGATTATCGTTGTCGGTTGTTTCCGCCAGCTGCAGTGCAATCTTTTCCTGTTTTGCCTTGCTTTTGGCAAGGGCGTTGGAGAGCGCAACTACAGGCTCCGCTTTTTTCTGCTGAGGCGGATATTCCACGGGAACCATGGAAATAGCGCCGCTTGGACAAGCTCCTGCGCAAACGCCGCAGCCTATACATTTGCTGATGTCAATAATGCTGTTCTCGGTATCCGTTGCTCCTGTGGGACATACATACAGACACAGGCAATCTTTGGTGCAGAGCCGCAAATTTCTTACCGCTACCTGTTTCATGCCAAAACCCTCCCTTCGATTTTTTCAAACTTCCATGCGGGTACCTTGCAGACAGGACAGAGTTCAGGAGCCGTATCCCCTATGTAGACGAAACCGCAAACGGTGCAGACCCATACTTCGGTGTCCTGCATAAAAGCATCTCCCTCTTTTTCCCAACGCTGCAATAGGATGTTCAGGATGTTCGTTACTTTTTCGCCCCATACGCAGATACGCTGTGTGCCGCGATCCTCATCAGATACGGCGGCTGACCGCAGGGCGGGGTAACCTTCGCTTAAGTCTGACTGGATCAGTTCGGCAAGCTGGGTCATATCAGCATCCGGCACAGCGGGTGTAGCGGCAGCAAAGTAATCAGAGAGTTCGCGGAACAGCGCCGCCTCCTTCTCCTTGTATTGCTTCTCACATCCCCGCGCCAAATTAGAGCAAAGGGCGGAGAGTTCTCCGGCAGATAATTTTTTCATATCCTCATCAATGTGGATAGGCGCTGCCGGTGTTCTGGGGGCTTCGGCCGCTTGCTCGGAACGAAATGCGGACTTGGCAGCCCCGCAGATAGGACATACCCATGAATCAGGCAGTTCGGCAAAGGGCTTGCCTTCCTTCGCTTCATCATAGACATATCCGCAGATGGAACAGACGTACTTCATAGCGTGGTCTCCTTTCGTATTTTTATTTTTTTGGCTGTTCTTGAACAGCATTGGAACCAAGGGAACCTTCGGCAGATTGGGCTTTTTGACAATCCGGGCAGATGTAGAACACTTTGAGGTCATAATATAAAAAATCGTTCCCAAGCTGCTTGGATAAGGTCTGCGTCAGGTCATTAAAACAAATATCGGATAATTTCCCGCACTTCTGGCATACCAGATGGTCGTGCTTGGCAATCCGGTCATAACGGTCTGGTGAATCCTCCAATGACACCCGACGGATCAGCTTTACATCGCACAGCTTATTTAAGTTGTTATATACAGTGGCGCGGGAAACAGTGGGGGATGACTTTTGCAATTCACTGAAGACCTGTTCTGCTGTCATATGCTCATCGGAGGCATTCACGATGTCATAGATTTGCTTTTCATATTTTGTCATCTGAGCCCTCCTTGATTTTAGACTTATTCTAAATTTATTATAACAGTTCTAACCCAAATGTCAAGCATTAATTCCTACCGTTTTGCTAAATGTAGTAACACGAAAATGACGTTTACTATTTAAAGTTATTGTCACAGTCTTCGCCCTAAGCCATATAGCGTAAATTAGACTTGAGAATAATTAGCTACGCCTATCAGTCCGCACACATCAGCTCATAAAAGCGCCGTATACACAAACAGTATGTGCGATTGTGAGAGGATTGGGCTAATCACCTGCTCCTGCTTGATTTTTACACTTATATCTCCGTCCCATCCTTAAATGTCACCCGGATGTCCTTCTCGCTGTATAACGTTACGAAATCCACCAAGCTCGACCACAGCTGTTCATCAAACTCCGTGACTGGCGCTTGGCTCTCAACTGTGTGGAGGAACTGCTCCAGCAGCTTTTTGCGGTCAGCTCTGTCAGCGACCATCTGGGTAACCTCATCGAACTGTGCCTTGACCGCCTCATAACGGCTGACCAGCCCATTGTAACGCTGTGTATACTCGTCCTGGTCAAGGGCGACACGGGCATTCTCCGCAACGCACCGCTCCACCAGACCTACCACAACCTCCAGTTCTTCCTTCAGTTCCGTCTGCCGTTTTTCCAGTTCCGTGCTGTCGCACAACATGGCGATAACCATCTGCACATTGGCAGCCAGTTCTTCGTTCTCCGAGAGCAGGACATTGACCGCTCGGACAAATGCGTCCTTGATCTGTTCCTCTGTGACATGGGGCGTACCGCAGTGCTTGCCGCCTTTGTACTTGTGATTGCACTGGTAGATGACCCGGCGATATTTGTCTGTAGAGTGCCATACCTTTGAGCCGTACCAGCAGCCGCATTCGCCGCACTTGATCTTAGAAGAAAACATACTCACGCCGCTGTAGCGGTGCTTGTCCTTCATCCGCCGCGCCATCTCCGCCTGGACATAGTCGAAGGTGGCAGGATCGATGATGGCTTCGTGGTTGCCCTCCACATAGTACTGCGGGACTTCGCCCTCGTTCTTTTTCGTTTTTTTCTGGAGAAAGTCCACCGTGAACTCCTTCTGCAGGAGTGCATCGCCTTTGTACTTCTCATTGGTAAGGATGCTGCGGACGGTACTTTGGCTCCAGACTGCCTTGCCGCCCGGAGTCGGCAGTTTCCGCTCCGTCAGCTCCTTTGCGATGGCGTGGCAGGTCAGGCCATCCAGAAATAACTTGTAAATCAGCTTGACGGTCTTTGCCTGTTCCTGATTGACCACAAAGCCGCCGTTCGGTCCCCGGTCATAGCCCAGGAACCGCTTGTACGCCACACTTGCCTTGCCATCGGCGAATCGCTTTCTCTGCCCCCAGGTGGTATTCTCCGAAATGCTCCGGCTCTCCTCCTGGGCAAGGCTGGACATGATGGTGATGAGCAGTTCGCCCTTGGCGTCCAACGTCCAGATGTTTTCCTTCTCGAAATAAATCTCCACGCCCTTTTCCTTCAGCATCCGCACGGTGGTCAGGCTGTCCACTGTATTTCTGGCGAACCGGCTGACACTTTTTGTTACAATGAGGTCTATCTTGCCGGCAAGGGCGTCCGCCACCATCGCCTTGAAGCCCTCGCGCCGCTTGGTATTGGTCGCAGAGATTCCTTCGTCCGTATAGATGGCAACGAACTCCCAGTCATCCCGTCCCTTGATGTAATTCGTGTAATAGTCCACCTGCGCTTCGTAGCTGGTGACCTGGTCTTCGTGGTCGGTGGAGACACGGGCATAACCGGCGACACGACGTTTCTGCTTGCTGCCAATGGGAACAGCGGTGTATTTCGTGATAGTCGCCGGGATCGCCGTTACTTTTCTCTGCGCCATTTGTCTCCACGCTCCTTCCGTAATTGCTTCATGTGTTCGCTCATCTGCCGGC
>JAUUSE010000056.1:0-11892 GCA_030842085.1 Bacillota bacterium
GTTTTACCCTGCCTTTTACGACGAGGCGGAAGCGGTAAACGATACAGAGCAAAGCGTTACGGCTTTAAGCGAAGATTCGCTGCTAAAGCTGTATAAGGGCAGCTATGTGCTTTATAAAGAAATGCGTAACCTTACGGACAATAAGCAATATGTTCCATCTGAGCTGTTTTTTGACGAAGAAGTCGCTGAAACGGCCGGTGCGCTATATGAAGATATAAAATATATAAGAGAGGGAATAAACAGCGTAATATACTCGTGGGACCAGGATTTTGGAGAATGCAGGGGACAGTTTGACTATGGAGTTTTTAATTCGCAGGGTTCTCAGACATTATCAAATACAGAGAGCAACGTAAGCCTTAGTGAATTTATAAGCAATAAAACGGCAGATATAGAAAACGGCAAATATGCTTTAGTGATTATGCTGCAGTTCAATGCTGCCGGCGGGCTTACGGTAACCGAATACGGCGGCGGAGAAGAAAGTGAAAATTATGACACCGATTTGTACTCTATGCATGCTGACAATAGGTTGGCTTCGGCGGCCGGCATAAACAATGAGTATGTTTACAGTGTAAAGGCTCCAAAAGATATAACGATAGTTTATGCTATTCCATCTAATTCTAATTTGTTTTCTGCGCTGTATATATATTACCCCACAGCGATAAAGACAGAGGAATATGAAATTTGGACGATAGGGGTAGTTGCACTGATAACGGTTGCCGCTATATTGCTGCCGTTTATAAAGAAACTGGATATAAGCGAATTTAAATTTTCAAGAATGCCGGCAGAGCTTGCCATAATAATAATTATACTGATTGCAGCGATTTTGTCGTCTGGCATGACGGGAGTGATAGAGCGCACCTGCAACGGTGAATACAGCGAGATGGCTAAGGGCTTTATCGGCGACAAATTCTCGGCGATTATCGTCAATGTATTTAATATTGGATTTTGGGCGCTGCTGTTTATGGGCTGGTATTCGGCCGTGTCATCGCTAAGGAAGATATTCGTATACGGACCGTGGCAATATATAAAGAAGTACAGCTGGATATACAGAGTATTCCCATTTTGCAAACGTAAATTTTTGCAGCTTTATAATTATATTTCAAGCTTTGATTTTAAAGACAGCTCAAGCAAGGCCGTGCTTATAGCCGTGTTGATTAATTTGGCGGTAGTATCGTTTATATGCTTTTTCTGGGTTGCGGGAATTCTTATAGCTATACCGTACAGTGTGGTTGTATTTATACTGCTCAGAAAATATATGGACGGAATAAAAGACAAATATAAAAAGATGCTTGACGCTACGGGACAAATGGCGAACGGGAATTTAGACGTGAGCATTGAGGAAGACTTAGGTCCGTTTAATTCTTATAAAACGGAGATAAAGCGGGTGCAGTACGGATTTAAAAAGGCGGTAGAAAAGGAAGTAAAGAGCCGAAACATGCGAACAGAGCTTATAACAAACGTATCGCACGACCTTAAAACTCCGCTGACGGCGATAATAACTTATATAGGCCTGCTGAAAGATGAGAACATAACAGAGGAAGAACGCAGGAGCTATATAGACACGCTGGATAAAAAATCGATGAGGCTTAAGGCGCTTATAGAGGATTTATTTGAAATAAGCAAAGCGGACAGCGGCAACGTGTCGCTTAACATTGCCAATATTGATTTGGCGAATTTGATACGCCAGGTTTATTTTGAGATAAAGGAGAAAAGCGACGAAGCGGGGCTTGAAATAAGGCTTAATCTGCTGGAAAAGGCAATTTTGCCGCTGGACAGCCAGAAAACCTACAGAATTTTTGAAAATCTGTTTATCAACTGCATCAAATATTCGCTTAAGGGCACGCGAGTATATGTTGATATGACGGAAACGGAAGACGGCGTTTTAGTAGAAATTAAAAACATTGCTGCCGCCGAGCTAAATAACGTACGCGCGAGCGATTTGACAGAGCGTTTTGTAAGAGGAGATATGTCGAGAAATACCGACGGGTCCGGCCTTGGACTTGCAATAGCAAAGAGCTTTACCGAGCTACAAAAGGGACGGCTTGAAATAAACATCGACGGCGATTTATTTAAGGTAACGCTGAACTTTAAAAGCGGGGAGAATACAAATCAGCAATAATATTTATAAAAATAAATATAAAAAAGCATTATTCAGAATAGCTGGATATATAATATAGAGATGTTATTTTATACACATAATATGTCAAAGCGGGATTTATTCATATTAACAGCATAGAATGCAAAAAAAGCACGATTATTATTTTAATATGTCGTAAATATGTCGAAAAAAGCAATATAAAGCCGAGGAATAAATAAAAATAATAATGTTCAGCGAAAAAAATGAATAAATATAAATTTTAATAAAGATAAATATGTGCAAGTTATTGACAAACTGTGTATAAAATATTATAATTTTATTAACTAAATGTGTCAGTGTCTTGCTGAACAGAATGAAAGAGGTTATGTAGATGGATAACAATGACATGAACAACATGAACACAAACACAAATGGTACGAACGAAGTTCCTCCGCAGGGAAATCAGAATTTTTCACAGCAGCAGAATGTGAATAATGTTCCGCCGCAGGGCGACCCATTTTCACAGCAGCCTCCATTTATGCAGCCGCCTGTGATGAACCAGCCTCCGATGCCTTCACAGCCGAGCAAGGGTATGTCAATTGCCGCTCTGGTTTGTGGCATACTTGGTATAGTGGGTTCATTTATTCCGGTTGTAACTTATTTTACATTAGTACTTGCAATTCTTGGCGTTATATTTGGCGCAAAGGGCATGAAAGATAATCCGGTAGGCTCTTCAGGACGCGGTCTTGCAATAGCTGGTCTTGTGCTTGGTATAATAGGCCTTTCTTTCGCAGTTATAGGCGTTATATGCTCTGCTTGCCTTTGCTCGGCCGGATGCGCTGCGCAAGATGCATTGAACGGATTATATTAATTGAGACTTTAGTTTACACAGCTGTTAAAGTGCATATGCCAAAAGCATATGCACTTTTTGCATAATATAATGAATTAATGCTTCTTTATATTTATAATTTACCTATTAATAACGAAAAAATAGTTTTATCTGATGGTAAAACATATTAGGAATGCTCTGAAAGGTTAAAAGACTTATGTATCCAACGATTAATATATTTGGAAAAACAATATCTTCATATGGTATATGCGCGCTTATAGGTGTGCTTTTGGTATTTGCGTGGGTATATTTTATGCCGAAGCGCCGCAAAACGCTTGTGAAAGAGGATGCTGTAATAACCGGACTTATTGCCTGCATAGGCGTGCTCGTCGGCGGGCATGTGCTTTATGCGATTACCAATATTCCATATATTGTGAATGTAATATCCCACTATTCATATTTTGACGGATTCTGGGAATTTGTACAGTATCTGATTATGGCGTTTGGCGGTCAGGTGTTTTACGGTGGTCTGCTTGGCGGAATATTAGCTGGTTACATATATCTTCGCATCAAAAAAATGGATGTGGCCGAGTATGCAGATTTGTTCGCGCCGGCAATACCGCTGTTTCATGCTTTCGGACGTATAGGCTGCTTTTTAGGCGGATGTTGTTACGGTATTGAATGGGAGCACGGCATAACGTACACAAATTCTCTTGCGACTGCGGCAAACGGCGTGCCGCGTCTGCCGATACAGCTTATTGAATCGGGCTTTAATTTTTTGCTGTTTGCTATGCTTGCCTTTTTCTTTATAAAAGGAATTCAAAGAGGCCGACTTATTATTATTTATCTTATGACCTATGCATCGGCAAGGTATATATTCGAGTGCTTCAGAGGAGACAGCATAAGAGGTATTTGGCTTGGCCTGTCGACATCTCAGTGGATAAGCCTGATAATTGTCCTTGCGGTTCTGGTATATATGATAGTGAGTGTGTGCAATGATAGGCGTACGCTATCGACTGCAAGTTCCGACTAATCAAGTGAATATAAGGTTTATAGTATCTGAATAAATTGCGATACAAAAGCTTTTAATTATATAATCGGTGATTGTTTTCGATTAGTATAGAAGATAATAAAACAGCTAAGATTTTATAGCATTTGCGTGAATATATAAATAAGATAGACCGGCTTTTATAGTCTATTGGCCCGTTAAGTTTGAGAATTCAGCTTATTTTGAAATAAATGTACTGTTAAGGCAGAATTAAAAGGCCAAGACATCCAATAATGTGATTTTAAAAACTTTATTTAAGTCATATTATCTGTTAATATAATTAGTAAAGTGGTGCAATAGTGTATTGCACCACTTTGGTTTACATAAAATTGCCAAAATTTTTCTTATTACCGGCATTGACAAAGACCGGATTTTTTGTTAATTTTTAATTATAAAGCTTAAAAAGGGGCGGCTTATGCAGAAGATATTAGTTGTAGAAGACGATTCGACAATTGTAAAATTTTTAATAGACTTTTTAAAACAGGAAGGATACTACGCTGATTCAGCGGATGGTCAAAAGGAAGCACTGAAGAAATTTGAGAGTACAGAATATGATTTAGTGCTTATGGACATATCGCTGAAAGATGGGAACGGGTTTGTAGTATGTTCAGCCATAAAGCAGATACGAGATATACCCATTATTTTCCTAACAGCGTCCGATGATGAGCATAGCGTCGTTGCGGGGCTTGATATGGGTGCCGACGACTACATTTCAAAACCGTTTCGTCCGCGCGAGCTTATATCCAGGATACGCACGGTGCTTCGCCGCTCCGGTAAATCACAGAAAATAATTGAGATAGGAAACATATGTGTTGATACCGAGAAAGGCGCCGCTTATAAAAATGGAGCAGATCTTTGCCTTTCTGCGTTGGAATATCGCTTGTTTTTAGCCTTGCTTAGCAATCGCGGCGCCGTGTTTTCACGTACAAGGCTGCTGGAGGAAATTTGGGATGTATCCGGAGATTTTGTAGATGACAATACCCTTACTGTTTACATAAAACGATTGAGAGACAAGATAGAGGACGACCCGCAAAATCCGGAAATAATAAAAACCGTGCGAGGACTTGGCTACAAAGTAGGCGATTGATAAAATCTTTTGCAAAGCATACTTGATAGTCGATGTCTTAGTTGAATAAGTTTACATAAAACAATATAATTGCTACGGGAATCATTGGCTGAGCTGATGGAAAGCGCTACGAAAAAGTTTTAACTTATGATATTGACTGTAGTAAGCTGCAAGTAAAAATTTGATGAAAATAGTCAGACGATTATTTGGAATAAGCAGTAATCGATAATTTACGAGACGTACAGAAAACGATGTAGGGGAAAATTAAACATTCTTTGAGCTGCGCCGATATAATGCCGTACAACGGCCTATATAAGACTTCGAGTGATTATATCTTGAGAAAAAGCGGATATAATTTTGCGGACTTACATTATTAAGTTTATAAATATATAAGATTAAACAAATCATTTTTGCTTTACGTTGATTTGTTTTTTAATTATATTGCGCAGCAGCAAAATGGGGGGACATCATGCTCCGAAACCGGGAAATAAAAATTTGCCTTATAATATCAGCGATTATTATTGTTGGCGGCACTGTAGCGGGATATATTATCGACAAACGTGCGGGATATCTTGTGCTTGCATTGACTGTGATTATCACACTTGCTTGGAGCATAGGTGCGGCGCTTCGCTATCGGCGAATATCATCGCTCGCAAATGAAATAGACGCCATATTGCATGGAAAGGAAAATATTGATTTATCTCATTATAATGAGGGAGAGCTGAGCCTGCTGCAGTCAGAGATAACTAAGCTTTTTGTAAGGCTCAGAGAGCAGGCCGATATGCTGAAAGATGATAAGACTCGCCTTGCCGATTCCATCGCCGATATTTCGCATCAGGTGCGCACGCCGCTGACGTCGGTAAACCTCATTGCGGCGGCGCTGCTTAATCCGGCGCTTGATGAAGAACAGCGCAGAGCACAGGTGCGGGATATGCAGCGTCAGCTTGACCGCATAGATTGGCTTATATCGTCGCTTCTGAAAATAGCAAAGTTAGATGCGGGCACCATATTCCTCAGACGTGACAAAATTTCGCTTAAATCGCTGATAGACAAGGCGGCGGAACCGCTGGCAATACCGATGGAGCTTAAGGAGCAGACAATAGAGACCGATATAAGCGGAAGCTTTATCGGCGATTTATCATGGACGGCGGAAGCAGTTGGAAATATACTTAAAAACTGTATGGAGCATATGGAGCAGGGCACTATATATGTAACTACACGTGAGAATAGCTTGTATTCGGAAATAATAATTCGAGATACCGGACCCGGCATAGATAAAAATGATATTCCGCATCTTTTCGAGCGGTTTTATAAGGGTACCAATTCATCTGAGCAGAGCGTTGGAATAGGGCTTGCGCTCTCACGGATGATTATTGTAAAGCAAAACGGAACAATAAAAGCCGAGAATTATAAATCAGGCGGCGCCGTTTTCACCATTCGCTTTTATAAGGGTACTATTTAATCTGTTTTTACGCCATAGATTTTCATAATGTTTATAATTATAAAAAATGGAAAACAGAAAGTATATTACGCAGCTTTTCCAGCGGTCTAAATAAATCAAGTCCGTAAATTTATTAAAATTCAAAAGACATTTTTCATATGACCCTTATCTATAGCGAAATGTGTGCTTTGGATAAGTACAGCTTTGGCGAATAATAATTTTGCCGGCCTTTAAGAACTTAGATGCTGTATAGTCTTATTATAGCAATTTTTATAAAATATATATTGTAAACCTAAATTTATTTAAAGCTGTAAATTGGCAAAATATACTTGAAAAAGGGCAAGGATTATCGTATCCTAAAAAGAGTTTAAGTATGGAGGAAGATGCAGATGATTCGAGGACTGGACACTGCTGTTAAACGTTTGAGAAAGCAGGTATTTACTGAGGTAGCGCGCGTAGCCTATGAGTCAGAAAATCTCAATGACGACATTGAGGCTATTCCTTATAAAATAACGCCGGGCGACGAGCCGCAGTATCGCGAGAGCATATGGCGCGAGCGCGCGATTTGTTCTGAGCGCGTACGACTTGCCATGGGCATGAGCCTGCGTCCGGAGGACAAGCCGGTGCACGTTACGGCCGGCCTTGACGAAAGCAATATATCGGAGAAATATTACGAGCCGCCGCTTATGCAGGTAATTCCGTCGGCGTGCGACGCATGCACCGCAAACGAGTACAGGGTGACAAACAACTGCCGCGGCTGTGTGGCGCATCCGTGTATTGAGGTGTGCCCGAAAGATGCTATATCTATGGTAGACGGGCATTCTTATATAGACCAGTCAAAGTGCATTCGCTGCGGCCGGTGCAAGGCTGCTTGCCCTTACGACGCGATAGCGCATGAAATTCGTCCGTGTGCAGAGGCGTGCGGTGTAAACGCCATTGAAAGCGACAGCTCCGGCAGAGCATATATCAACCCGGATAAATGCGTTTCATGCGGAATGTGTATGGTAAACTGTCCGTTTGGTGCAATAGCCGATAAATCGCAGATATTCCAGCTTATCCGCGCCATGAAAGAGGGCGGAGAAATTGTTGCGGAGGTTGCTCCTGCAATAGCGGGGCAGTTTGGCCCGAACGTAAGTCAGAAAAATGTAAAGGCTGCGCTTTTAGAGCTGGGATTTTCAGAGGTCTATGAGGTGGCGCTTGGCGCTGATATGGGCGCTGCGACAGAAGCGCGTCATTATGTTGAAGAGGTTGCAACCGGCAAGCTGCCGTTCCTGCTGACGTCATGCTGCCCGTCTTGGGCGGTGCTCGCAAAGCACTATTTTCCGGAAATGATAGATAAAATATCAAATGCGCTGACGCCTATGGTGGCAACGGCGAGGACTATAAAACAAAAGCATCCCCATGCAAAGGTTGTATTTATAGGGCCGTGTGCCTCTAAAAAGCTTGAAGCATCGCGCCACAGCGTAAGAAGCGACGTTGATTTTGTAATAACATTTGAAGAATTAGATGCTATATTTGAGGCCCGCGGCATAGACATGAGCAAATATGAAAATGAGCAGGACATGCACGACGCTACGGGTGCCGGCAGAGGGTACGCCGTCGCCGGCGGGGTCGCTTCAGCGATAGAGAAGTGCATAAACGAATATTATCCCGGCACCGAGGTTAATATTGAGCATGCAGAGGGCCTTTCGGAATGCCGCAAGATATTGATGATGGCGAAAGCAGGCAAAATGGACGGCTGCCTGATAGAGGGAATGGGTTGTCCGGGCGGCTGCGTTGCCGGCGCGGGAACCATAGCTCCTGTTATGAAAGCGGCGCAGGCCGTAAAAAAAGCTGTTCAGGATTCTGACGAGGCAGTTCCGCCTAAAGAGCTTGCAGAAATACAGCTTGATTAATGCTTATCAAAAGAGTTATGATGGTTTGAGAAATTATGCCCGGACTAAAAAGGTCTGGGCATAATTTATTGCTGCTTTGAGAATGAGAAAAGCATTGTTAAAACTGGGAGCAGGTAAAAAGTCATTGGCAAAAAATAAATTAGTGAAAATCAGGTAATGAGTAGAAAAAAGAACTTGTTTCTCCTCACAAAATAAGTTTGTTTAATAAAAGGGAATGTAAGAAGCCTCAAGTTACTACGAAACTTAAGGAGAGAAGAAATGACTAATTTACCATTTGCAGCGCGAGCCATGCGATGATATTTATCAGTGCCCCTTTTAGGAGTCAGCAAGTACTAACTCCTCTGGGGTCTGAGTAAACCACTACTTTACTATTGGTTTTGATTGAAGCTTTGGCGGAAAACCTGTTTTGCCGCAAATAAGCAGAAAAGGTTAAGATGACCTTGTGCTGTAAGTGCGGCTTTTGATAAAAAGAGCACACAAGGCGGCAGTCAATGGTTAATCACACAACTGCCCATTATAATGGAAGCTTACGTACAACAGGAGAAAACAATGAAACGGCTGCTTATATTGGCTGACTGCGAAGTGTTTCGATGATATTATTCTGTTACACTTAATTGGCCGCGCCGGCAGCCATTTCAGGTTCTATGCAAGCTGCCGCTTCGACAGTGGCTTTGACTATAGAAATGATTAATTTAAACTGGCTTTAAGCTATAATAAATCTGAGCAAATATTATAAAATGACGTTTTTGTAATATAAAAGTCATCTGAAAGTAAGACTTATATCGTACAATAAGCTCATAAACTGAAAAGGAGCAGTGGAGCAATGGAAATACTAAGAGTGGAAAACCTTACCAAAATATACGGAAAAGGAGAAAATGCCGTGCATGCATTGGACGGCGTATCGTTTTCTGTGGAAAAGGGCGACTTTATTTCAATAATAGGACCGTCTGGCTCCGGCAAATCGACGCTTCTGCACATATTGGGCGGCGTAGATAAACCCACCGATGGAAAGGTGTATATGAACGGTCAGGACGTATATGCGCAAAACGACGAGCAGCTTGCTATTTTCCGCCGCAGAGAAGTCGGGCTTATTTATCAGTTTTACAATCTTATACCCGTGCTCAACGTTACGGAGAATATAACTTTGCCGGTGCTCATGGACGGCCGCAAGGTAAATGACGAAAGGCTTGAAGAGCTGCTTAATACACTGGATTTAAAGGGCAGAGAAAATCATCTGCCAAACCAGCTCTCCGGCGGACAGCAGCAGCGTGTTTCAATAGGCCGAGCGTTAATGAATGCTCCGGCGGTAGTGCTGGCCGACGAGCCGACAGGAAATCTTGATTCAAAAAATAGTCAGGAAATAGTAGAGCTTTTAAAGCTTTCAAATCAGAAATACAACCAAACACTTATAATAATAACGCATGACGAGAATATAGCGCTGCAGGCCAATCGCATACTTGCAATAGAGGACGGCAGAATTACCCGTGATGAGGTGATTAACAGATGAATATATTCAATAAAGTCACCTTAAAAACAATGAAGCACAACCGCACCAGAACTATTGTTACAATTATAGGCGTTATACTGTCCGCCGCCATGTTTACAGCGGTTACTACCTTTTGCTCAAGCCTTATTGATTTTCTTCTGCGAACTACGATATACACCGACGGGGACTATCATATATCAGTAGACGACATACCATATGCTTTAGTTGAGGAACTGGCGCAGGATGAGAATACAGACCAAATGTCAACAATGCAGTATATAGGCTATGCACCGGCAAAAAATGACAATGAAAATAAGCCGTATTTTTATGTCGGTGCTGCAGATGAGGGAATGTTCAGCTCAATGCCGGTGCATCTTACCTCCGGCAGGCTGCCGCAAAACGACGCTGAGATAATTTTGCCTGAGCATTATTATAATTTCGGCGGAGAAAGCTACACAGTTGGAGACGTTATTATTCTTGAAATAGGCGACCGTACAGAGGACGGGCACACGATGAGTCAAAACAATCCGTTTGTCACGGTAGAAGATGGAGGAAAGGAAGAGTTTACGGCGCGCCAGAAGCGGGCGTATACGGTAGTAGGCACATATGAGCGCCCAAACTTTGAGCCGTACAGCGCACCCGGATACACTGCACTTACTTTGCAGAGCAGCGGTGCTCAGGACGGGACGTTTTCCGTCTATGCTAAGTTTAATAAAGTGTCATCGTCAATTTTACAGGAATATGTTAATGAGCATAATCTTGGCGAGTACAGCATGCAGGTAAACTGGGATTTGCTGTCGCTTAGCGGCGTATTCCAATTCAGCAATTTCTCAACGGTAATTTACTCGCTCGGCGGAATATTCATATTCCTTATACTGCTCGGCTCGGTTGCACTTATATACAGCGCATTTTCCATTTCGGTATCTGAGCGTACGCGTCAGTTTGGACTTTTGTCGTCGATTGGAGCAACCAAGCGTCAGATAAAGCGCTCCATGCGTTTTGAGGCAGCGGTCGTATCCATAGTGGGAATACCCATAGGAATTATCGTCGGAATAGTCGGCATGTGGATAACGTTTTTATGCATAGGCGACAAATTCAGCAGCATCATATCTTCACCATACAGCGTAGACTTGCACATATCGTGGCTGTCGGTGCTTTTGGCGGCGATTATCGCAGCGGCGACGGTGTTTATATCAGCATGGATTCCCTGCCGGCGAGCGACTAAAGTAACGGCTATCGATGCCATAAGGCAAAGTCAGGATATAAAGATAAATGGACGTAAAGTAAAAACATCCAAAATCATATATAAGCTTTTCGGACTAGAGGGAATGCTTGCAAAAAAATATTTTAAGCGCAGCCGCAAAAAGTACCGCGCGACGGTTGTTTCGCTGGCACTCAGCATTATACTGTTTGTCTCGGCAAGCTCGTTTTGCATGTATCTGACAGATATGACGTCGACAACAATACAAGTAAAAAACTATGATGTTTCTTATTCTTTCCCATCCCGTGACCAGGATTTTTGGTCGAGTGAGTCGGCAAACAGCATGCTTGCAGAAATTCAGAACGCCGATGGAGTTACCAGTGCCGCTTTCAGCAGATACACATGGCACACTTTATTTATACCAGAAGAGGACAGAAGCATTGAATACAACGCTATTATGAAAGAAAGGGCAAAAGAAAATGGCTCGGAAAATCTACAATATTACACCTTTGCCAACGCATATTATATAGACGACGCATCATATAAAAGCCTTATAGAGAAAAACAATCTTGACCCAAATATTTATCTTAACACCGACAACCCGCCGGCGATTGTTTTAAATTCACAGGTAAGTAATGATTATGATTACGACGCTGAAACGGGTGAAACTAACAGGGTCAGCCGCAACTATAATTATTTAAATGCGAACGCCAGCAGCTTAATGGCGATATATGATAACACAGAAATAGACGGCTATGTTTGGGCGAGTATTGGTATAGATAAAGAAAGAAACCGTCTTATGCATTACTATGTATCTTTGGATGAGATAGAATTAGGTGAAAGGGGCGA
>JAUUSE010000003.1:0-72364 GCA_030842085.1 Bacillota bacterium
AATTTTTAGATTTTAAAGAGCTTAACGATTATTGTTTTGATGATAATTCTGATGATGAATTAATAGAAGATGAAAATAGGTGTGGTTAAAAACCACACCTTATTTAATAAATATTTTTCTATATAAAATTACTTTAAATTTTAAAAATAAACAAAAAATTCCATATCTCATCCTTAAATTTACTCGTATACGGGTAACTAAATAAGCTTTTATTGCTACCATGAAATCGCTGAAAATATTGATATAAGCGGAGTTGATGAGATTGAACAGTGAATATTCAAAAATAATTGTCAATAGAATATTGTCACTTTGCAAAAATCGCCATATAACGATAAATACGTTAGCGAACATGAGCGGTGTAAGTCAGTCTACGCTTGATAATCTTATAAATGGCAGGACGTTTAATCCGCGCACTAAGACGCTTCACAAAATTGCTCTGGCTTTTAGTATGACTTTGTCTGAATTTTTAGATTTTAAAGAGCTTAACGATTATTGTTTTGATGATAATTCTGATGACGACTTTGAATTTTTTAATGATGAGAACAGGTGCGGCTAATTTTGCACCTGTTTTTTATTTTTAACTTAAAAATATTTAAAAATAAAAAGTAAAAAACAATTATTATTTTTGATTTAATATGGTATTAGTCCAATTTTTTATTGACACAGCGGCTTGTTATGTTATATAATCTCTTTACGATTGATAATTTTTAAGAATGGAAGATTAGCGTTATAAATAATCCTGCTTAAAGCAGGACTTTTATATAAGCACTATACTTATTATGTGTGAGAGGAGTGTATGTCAGTGCTTAGAACATATCAGCCTAAGAAGAGGCATGCAAAAAAGGAGCATGGCTTCCGCAAAAGAATGTCGACAGCAAACGGCAGAAAAATTTTGGCCAGCCGCAGAGCTAAGGGCAGAAAACGCTTATCTTATTAATTTTGAGGATTGAGCTTAGTGTGTCCAATAAAAACACTGAATCAAAATAAAGATTTCCGGCGTATTTACGCTCGGTCGAAGGCCTATGTTCATCCTGCGCTGGTTACTTATATTTTAAAGAACCGCGTGGGATTTTGCCGTTTTGGAGTAACTACAAGCCGCAAAATAGGCAATGCTGTTGTAAGAAACAGATGCCGCAGAATAATTTATCACGCATTTAGGAATATTTATAATGAAAAGCTTGACGGCTTTGACTTTGTTTTTGTTGCAAGAGGCCGAACCTCAAAATTAAAAAGCACGGATATTGAAGATATTATTTGCAAGCATATTAAAAATTCCGATATAATTTAGTTAGTTAAAGCTGATATTAAGCTTTTGGAGCAAAGCATGAAAGAACCTGTAATAAAGCTTATAAGGTTTTATCAAAAAAGAATTTCACCTACACTTGGCAGCAACTGCAAGTATATACCTACTTGTTCACAATATACTCTTGAAGCTGTTGAAAGATTCGGCGCAATACGCGGCTGTTTAATGGGATTATACAGAATACTTAGATGCAATCCATTTTCAAAAGGCGGTTATGACCCTGTGCCGGAAAAAAAGAAAAAATAGCATTTTAGTGCATGGAGGATTAAAGTTTGGGAATATTTGAATTTCTTATTGGCCGGCCGCTGGGCTTTATCATGTCTCTTTTTTACAGCCTATGCAACAATTTTAGCATATCGATTATATTATTTACGTTGTTTGTTACCCTTGCGCTTATGCCGCTGGATATAAGGCAGCAAAAGACAATGGCAAAACAGGCCAGGCTTGCGCCTAAGCTTGAAGCACTTAAGAAAAAGTGCGGCGACGATAGGCAGAAATATCAGCAGGAAATGGCTGAGCTTTATCAGAGGGAGAATGTTAGCCTTACCGGTGGATGCCTTGTTTTATTTATAAGATTTCCTATACTTATAGGCGTTTATGGGGCTATAAGAAATCCTCTGTCGTATATTCTTAATATATCATCTGAAGCAATTGCAAGTGCAAAGCAACTTTTAATTGATATTGGAATTGGAAATCCAAATATGACAGAGCTTGATATTATAAGAAACGTCGGTGCTTTGGGCGACAGTGTTCCGGAAGTTACAAACGCAGCACATCAGCTTAATTTTAATTTTTTAGGGCTTGACTTGTCACAGCAGCCTGACTTTTCTATTAATATATTTAAAGATTTCCAGATGATATGGCTTATACCTATACTCGCTTGTGTATGCTCGCTTATTACGGCGATTTTAAGCTCTTATATAAACAAGAAAAATAATCCGCAGGCAAAGAGCCAGCTGCTTATGATGATTATTTTAGGCCCTGTGCTCTCGCTTATAATCGCATTTACAGTGCCGGGCGCTGTTGGTTTTTACTGGGCATGCTCCAACCTGTTCGGCGGAATTTTAAGGGTTGTTATAAGTCAGATATATACTCCTAACAAGATAAATGCAAAAACGGACTTTAAACTAATATTAAAGCGACGCAAGGAAGAGGAGCTTATAAAAGAAAAATCGAAGAATAGTGCTGCACAGCAGCTTTAAATTCATGTTTGGTCGGAGGATAAATTTATGTTAAAGGAAGCCATTGGCACAGGACAGACTATCGAGCAGGCAAAAGAGGACGCAATAAATCAGCTTGGCCTCTCAGCCGAGGACGAATATCAAATAGAAATAATTGAATTGCCGCATAAAAAAACGCTTGGAATATTTGGCGGAAGTCCAGCAAAGGTACGTGTATACATCGACGACGGAGAGACGGAAAACAACGATATTTTTGATGTAAAACAGGAAATTAAGAATTCTCTTAAATCCGAGAGTGATGAAAATAAAGAAGAGATAAAGTCAGACGTTAAGTTAGAGCCGGTATATTCAATAGAAGAAGCTGAAAAGGCGTCGGAATATGTTAAAAGCATTTTGGAAAATTTAGGAGTAGAAAACTGTCAAATAGACGTTCAGCCAGAGGAAGAGACTATGAGGATTATCCTTTCCGGCGACAATATAAGTCTTGCAATCGGCCGCCGCGGCGAAACTCTGGATGCTTTGCAGTATCTTTGCAGTGTTGTGGTTAACCACAATCGCAGCAAATTTTTAAGAGTTGTTTTGGACACTGGAAATTACAGAGAAAAGCGTGAAAAGACACTTGAAAATCTTGCGAAAAATATGGCGGCAAAGGCAAAACGCACCGGCAGAAATCAAATGCTTGAGCCGATGAATCCATATGAAAGGCGTATAATACATACCGCTGTGCAGGATATAGACGGAATATCGTCATGGTCGGTTGGCGAGGGCGGAAATCGCCGTGTTATTATCGGACGCAAGAGAGGCGAGGGCTCTTCTCATCGTGGATATGGCCGCAGCTCTTCACAAAAAGAGAGAACGGCGAAAAAGGATTTTCAAAGCAAAAATGACCTCGACAGCGCGCCGCTGTATGGACGTATAGATAAATAATTGAGCAGTCAGCAAAGCCGCGGCCGTAATGGCTGCGGCTTATATAATTTTATTGACGCAGAAGCACTTGGTTCTAAAGTGCAGACGGGAAAAGCTATGAAACGGCAAAGCATGTTAATTGCATAGACCGCCGCTTATACACATAATCTGCTTATTATGTGCAGAGTGTGTGCAACAACATATTTTGTCACGCTTGAACAAGAGCGGGACGTTTAACAGACTATAAAAACGCAGTTTTAGTGCTGTGCTGCATCTTTCTGTAAAAAAGAATATCTTGCAGCTTTTGGCATGCAAAGGAAAAACAAATCCGTATATGCACGGCGGCAGTCAAAAATAAGTTTAAAAACGAAACTCACCGAGGGGTGTTAAAGAAATATGAACAGCGGCAAGGATACAATTGCGGCAATATCTACTCCGCTTATGAGCGGCGGTATAGGAATAATAAGAATAAGTGGGCCGCAGGCAAAATTGATTGCCGGCAAAGTGTTTAAAAGCCGGCACGGGAGCTTAGGCGGACTTGAGGGTTATCGCGCGCTGTTCGGCAAAATCTATGACGGCGACGAGGTAGTCGATGAATGCGTAGCTCTTAATTATAACGCACCGGCGTCATATACCGGAGAGGATGTTGTCGAGCTATCCTGCCATGGCGGCGTGTTTTTGCTAAAAAAGGTGCTGTCGCTGATATTAAACGCCGGCGCGCGTCTTGCCGAGCCGGGTGAATTTAGCAAACGCGCTTTTTTAAACGGCAAAATGGATTTGAGTCAGGCTGAAGCCGTTATGGATATTATATCTGCTAAAAACAGCCAGGCGCTGCGCGCCGCCAATGCTATGAAGGATGGTGCGCTCAGCCGTAAAATAAGCGATATGCGCCATCTTCTTACCGGTACTACGGCGCATCTTTCGGCATGGATTGATTTTCCCGATGACGATATTCCGCAGGTAGAGACGGATGAAATCAAATCTGATATTCTTAAAATTATAAAGGATATCGACGCTCTTTTAAGCAGCTATGACAGCGGAGTTATAATGCGCGAGGGAATACCCACCGTCATAGCCGGCCGGCCGAATGCAGGAAAATCCACTATTATGAATTTGCTTTCGGGTCAGGAAAAATCTATTGTGACCGATATTGAGGGCACCACGCGCGATATAATTGAGGAAACGGTAATGGCTGACGGAATAATGCTGAGGCTTGCCGATACTGCCGGACTCCGCCATACGGGAGACGTTGTGGAGAAAATCGGGGTTAGGAAAACACATGAGTCCATAGAAAACGCCGGTCTTATTTTAGCGGTGTTTGACGGCTCAAAGCAGCTTTGCAAGGAGGATTTGGATTTATGCGAAGCTTGCAGAGGCCGGGCGGCGGTCGCTATTATTAACAAGGATGACCTTGAAAAGCAGACCGATGAGGATTATATCAGAAAGCATTTCAGATATGTTGTAAACATATGCGCAAAGGAGAGAAAGGGGCTGAAAAATCTGACGCAGGCGATAGCCGAGGCGGCAGATTATTCGGATTTAGATGCATCTGAGGGCATGCTGGCAAATGAGCGACAGAAAAACTGCGCCGTACGCGCAAGAGAATCGCTTGTGCAGGCGCTGAGCGAGATGGAAGCCGGCCAGACGCCGGACATAGTCTGCGTGCTGCTGGATGAGGCTTTATCCGCACTTTTCGAAATGAGCGGCGAGCTTGCCACCGACGCAGTAGTGGAGGAGATATTCTCAAAATTCTGCATTGGAAAATGATATATACGCATTTTTCGCTGCTGGCGCGGCGATAGATGCGAAGATATACTTAAACCGACTGTTTAAGGCGGACATCTTTTATATAACAGATTAATGAAAGGCAGCTAAAAATGTTATTTGGCGAGTATGACGTAATAGTAATAGGGGCCGGCCATGCCGGGATTGAAGCGGCGCTGGCGGCGGCGAGGCTTGGCTGCAAAACGGCAATTTTTACCATGAATTTGGACAGCGTGGCAAACTTGCCCTGCAATCCGTCTATAGGCGGCACGGCTAAGGGACACCTTGTCTGCGAAATAGACGCGCTGGGCGGCGAAATGGGCCGCGCGGCCGACTCCTCCACCCTGCAGAGCCGAATGCTCAACAGGGGCAAGGGTCCGGCGGTACACAGCCTGCGCGCCCAGGTTGACAGGCGCAGATACAGCGAATATATGAAATCCGCGCTGGAGAGCCAAAGCGGACTTGAACTGAAGCAGGCGCAGATAGTGTCGCTGGACAAGACAGGCGGCGGCTGGGAGGTAACTACGCATCTCGGCGCAAAATATGCGGCCAAAAAGGTCATAATATCCACCGGCACATATCTCAGCGGAAAAATATTTGTCGGCAGCGCCAGCTTTGAGAGCGGACCGGACTTTATGTTTGCCGCAAAGGAGCTGTCGGCGTCGCTGATTAAGCTGGGTCTGCCGCTGCGCCGGTTTAAAACCGGTACTCCCGCCAGGGTGCACAGCCGCAGCATAGATTATTCCGTGCTGGAAAAGCAGTACGGCGACGAGCCGCCGGAGCCGTTTTCAAAGGATACTGCAGAGCCGCTTATAAATAAAGTGGTGTGCCATGTGACGTGGACAAATGAGCGGACAAAAGAGGTAATAATGCAGAATTTGCATAGGTCGGCCATGTACTCCGGCAAAATTGAGGGAAAGGGTCCGAGATATTGCCCAAGCCTTGAGGACAAGATGGTCCGTTTTGCCGACAAGGAACGGCATCAGATTTTTATTGAGCCGTGCGGCTTTAACACGCAGGAGATGTATTTGCAAGGTGCGTCATCTTCCATGCCGGAGGACGTGCAGCGCGACTTTTACCGCACTATTAAGGGGCTGGAGCATGTGGAGATTATGCGCCCAGCGTATGCTATTGAGTATGACTGCGTCGACCCGCTGGCCATGAACGCAACGCTTGAGTTTAAGGACTGGCCGGGCCTTTACGGTGCAGGGCAGTTTAACGGCTCGTCCGGGTATGAGGAGGCGGCGGCGCAGGGCATTGTCGCCGGAATTAACGCGGCGCTGTCGGTAAAGGGGCGTGAGCAGCTTGTCCTTGGACGGCAGACGTCTTATATCGGTACGCTTATAGACGACCTTGTGACAAAGGGCTGCTCCGACCCATACAGAATGATGACGTCTCGGTCAGAATACCGGCTGCTGCTGCGGCAGGACAACGCCGAGGAGCGGCTTACTCCTATAGGCCGCGAGATAGGCTTAATACCCGACAAAAGGTGGGCGGCCTTTCTTAACAGGCAGGAGCTTAAAAGTGCGGAGATATCGCGATTAAAAAGCACTACCCTTCCCCCGTCGGATGCTCTTAACGAGATACTTGTTTCACGTGAAACATCGCCGGTAAGCAGCGGCGTTAAAATAACTGAGCTGCTGCGTCGGCCGCAGATTTCATACAGCGACCTTGACAAAGTGGACGCCGGCCGGCCAAAGCTGCCGCCGGACATACGGCACGCGGTGGAGACGGAAATAAAGTATGAGGGATATATAGAAAAGCAGCTGGCAAGAGTGGCCGAGCTTAAGCGGCTGGAGAGCCGCATGCTGCCGGATGATATAGATTATGAAAGCATAACCGGCATAAGGCTTGAGGCAAAGGAAAAGCTGGCAAAGCACCGGCCTAAAAATTTGGGGCAGGCGTCGAGAATATCCGGCGTCAGCACGGCCGACATATCGGTGCTGCTTATTTACTTGCAGAAAAGGGACGGTGAAGCAGAGCGTGCAGACAGAGCTTAAATCGGCAAAGCAGGCGATTGCGGACAATGCAGAGGCCTTTGAGCTTTATTATAAAGAGCTTGTGAGCTGGAACGAAAAAATTAACCTCACAGCGATAACCGAAAGAAACGATGTATATATAAAGCACTTTGAGGACAGCCTTGCACTGCTCGACGTGCTGGATCTCAATAA
Organism: Bacillota bacterium; assembly: GCA_030842085.1. Lineage (GTDB taxonomy): Bacteria > Bacillota > Clostridia > Oscillospirales > Acutalibacteraceae > Timburyella. Next base: position 7,326 of record JAUUSE010000003.1, read on the forward strand.
GGGTGCTTCGCTTATAGACATAGGCTCCGGCGCAGGATTGCCGGGGCTTGCGCTGAAAGCCGGAGGATGTATGGCAGACATTACGCTTCTCGATTCTACGCGAAAGCGTGTAGATTTTTTGCAGCATATGTCTAAACTGCTTAACGCGGACTGCAATTGCCTCTGGGGGCGGGCCGAGACGGCCGCGCATGATGAGAATTACAGAGGCAGGTTTGATTTTGCCGCGGCAAGGGCGGTGGCAAAGCTTCCGGTATTAATAGAATATGCCGTGCCGTTTTTGAAGCAGGGAGGGATTTTTGCCGCGCTTAAGGGCCCGTCTGCGGCCGAGGAGATAGATATGGCAAAAACAGCGGCAAAAAAGCTGGGTGCAAAAATATCTGATGTAATTGAGTATTCAATAAGCGACGGCGGCAAAAGAGCGATTATCTTAGTGAAAAAAATATCGCAAACCCCGACAATATATCCACGTGCGTCGGCACGGATAGCAAAAAATCCGCTCTAACGTCTAAAAGGCGGCAGAAAATTATTAAAAAGTCTCCGACTGAAAATGTCAGGAAATGAAGCTTCACGCTGTTATAATATTATGTAAATTAAAGCAGTGCAAAGCAGAGGAGGCTACATATATGTTTATGATGTCGAGGTCCGGAGGTCGGCGGCTTATTACCGTGCCGCTCAATATGATAGTACCGAACCCGAATCAGCCCAGAAGGGTATTTGACAGTGAGGAGCTTAGGGGGCTTGCTGAGAGTATAAAAAGGAATGGAATACTCCAGCCTGTTACCGTGCGTCAGGCAGAAGAGGGCAAATATGAGATAATTGCCGGAGAAAGGCGCTGCCGCGCTGCGGCAATAGCAGGACTTAAGGCGGTTCCCTGCATTGTGACGGAGGTGGACGACAAACGCTCGGCGGTATTGTCGCTCATGGAAAACCTGCAGCGCAGTGATTTAAACTGCTTTGAAGAGGCCGACGGCATAGCCCGCCTCATAAACAGCTGGGGCATAACCCAGCAGGAGGTGGCCGAGCGTTTGGGCAAGGCGCAGTCGACTATTGCGAATAAGCTGAGGCTGCTAAGACTTACTCCGACGCAGCGCCGCAGAATAATTGACGCAGGGCTTACCGAGAGGCATGCCCGCGCGCTTCTGCGCATATTAGATGATGTGCAGAGAGATAATGCACTGGAAATTATAATTAATAAGGGATTAAATGTTTCCGACACCGACAAGCTTATTGATGAAATACTCAGCCCTAAGCCGGAGCCGAAATCGCCGGGTGCAAGGCGTACGCCGATAGTGCGGGATTTGAGGCTGTTTATCAACACAATAAGCAAGGCGGTAGATACAATGAATCAATCGGGGCTTAACGCCCGCACGGCAAAAAGCGAAACGGAGGAATATATTGAATATCGTGTTATAATACCGAAAATCAGCCATAAAATCGGTTGATGCTGCTTGCATAAACCTTTTTATGCGGATGTTAAAACACCTCCGCCGCAAAGGCTATGCCGTTACAGCCGTTTTGTCGGACGGTGCGGAGAAAATGCTCCTTTGCCGGTTTGAAATATTATGCAAAAAGGGCTCCTTATGAGTCCTTTTTTATTGTGCCTAACGCGGCGAAAGGATTAGGGCTTTTATGCCGGCAGAGCTACACAAAAGCGTATAGGCGATATCGGATGCCGCACCGGGACGACATACTATGGAAAAATCAGCCGCTTTGCAATCCGAGGTAAATATTTACAGCACAGTCGATGAGAAGATTTGTGGGCGTATAATACAGATGCTGACCGCTTAGGCAATTATTACACTGACTTAGCCGGATAAAATCTTTTTGCAGGCTTAAAGGCAATAGTCATAGCTTAAATGCCGGCGGCAATTCATGGATGCCCATGCTTTCAGGAATATCGCCTAAGTCTATTAAAAAACAGAGCGTGGCGGTCTAAAAGTGGTAAATGTTTCACGTGAAACATTTATATAGGGCATTAAAAAGTATGTTTTTCTAATGATTTAATACCTGCTTTGCGGCGACAACAAAAGCTTCATTAATCAGGATTGCGCACGTGGGATTATATAAAATGCATTCGTGATTTTCCTTGGACTGCCCGGCGATAATTGAATTTTTAAAAATAAGTTTTTCTTTTATGCAAGTGGGGCCACCCTTTACATTAATGGCAAAATATGATAAACTATTATGGCCTAAATATGTATATGTGCATTTAAAAATGAGCAAATTAAACCGCCGTGCTTATTTAAAATAAAGTTTTCGGGCAACTGCTGAAAAGGCCTAAATTATACATAGGCGGCTGATTTATTAGCAGTTAGGCGTGTTTATATTGCTCTGAATTAGCTGTTTTGATATATTCATTTTTGTATAATAAATTCCACGACTGTAATTGGGAGGCTGAGCCTTGGGAAAAATAATAGCTGTCGCTAATCAGAAAGGCGGCGTAGGAAAGACTACGACGGCGGTAAATTTGTCAGCGGCAATAGGTGCTAAAGGCAAGAAAGTGCTTTTAATTGACCTTGACCCGCAGGGAAATACTACCAGCGGGTATGGAATAAATAAAAAGGGAATAACGGCGTCATCCTACGAGATGCTTATAGGGACGGCAAGTGCTGAGGAATGCATAGTAAGCTCGGCCTTTAAAAATGTTGATGTTCTCCCAGCAAATATGTCGCTCGCCGGTGCAGAAATAGAACTTATAGGACTTGAACACCGCGAATCTCGGGTAAAAACAGCGACAGCGAATATAAAGGCAAAATATGATTTTATTTTTATAGATTGTCCGCCGTCATTGGGGCTTATAACGCTGAATGCGCTTGCCGCATCGGACACGTTGCTGGTGCCGATACAGTGTGAATATTACGCGCTGGAGGGGCTGTCGCAGCTTATGGCGACGGTACGCAGCGTAAAGCGGCTTTATAATCCGGCGCTTGACATAGAAGGCGTGCTGCTCACTATGTTCGACGGGCGGCTTAATCTTACGCAGCAGGTGGTAAACGAGGTTAAGCGGTTCTTCCCTAAAAAGGTGTTTAAGACATTTATACCGCGCGCCGTCAGACTTTCTGAGGCGCCGAGCTTCGGCCAGCCTATTTTGTATTATGATAAGTCGTCAAAGGGCGCGAAAGCGTACAGCGAACTGGCCAAAGAAGTTATAAAAAATAGTCGTTAGCTTAAAAATTTGGAAAAACACATTTTGGTAAAAAAGAAGCACACCGTAAAAGCGGTTTAGCGGTGCTGCTTCTCAATTTTGTCTTTTCTGATGAGACGGCAGTTGGCGCGCAAATCGAATATGCTGTTTGATTGATGCTTTTTTGGCTATGCCGGACAAATCAAAAAATACGGCAGACTAACGCAAAAATATAAGAGGACAGCCAAGGCAGTATGGAAATAAGCGTGCTCCTTAGCTTTTAAAGCCAGAAATAGCGGGGAGATTTTACAGCGGAGAAATATAAATGCGTTTCGGCTTTCAAAAGGCTTATACCTCAAGTTTTACATCAAAGCATGGTATAGGACGGCTTTGAGCAAATTGAGCATTGTATAAAAAAATAAATTAAATATAAGCACACTTTAGGCTTGTAACACGATAAAAGATATAAAAATATATGGAGGAAAAACATGGCAAAAAAAGGCGGACTTGGCCGCGGGCTGGACGCGCTGTTTGAAGACAACAGCGAGATGTCGGCGGAGACGGCCGAGCTGAGGATATCACAGATAGAGCCTAACCGGGGACAGCCGCGCCGCAAATTTGACGAGCAGGCACTCAGCGAGCTGTCTGAATCGATAGCGCAGCACGGCGTTGTGCAGCCGCTGCTGGTGCGTCCCATAGGCGGCGGCCGGTATCAGATAGTGGCGGGCGAGCGCCGATGGCGTGCATCGCGCATGGCGGGACTGCAGACAGTGCCGGCGGTAATACGCGAGCTCAGCGATGAGCAGACAATGGAAATAGCGCTTATAGAAAATCTGCAGCGCGAGGATTTAAACGCCATTGAAGAGGCGGAAGGATATAAGGCTTTAATAGACAAATTCGGCCTTACGCAGGAGCAGGTGGCCTCACGAGTGGGCAAATCACGTCCGGCAATATCGAATGCAATGCGTCTGCTGTCGCTGCCGGACAAGATAACCGACAAAATGCGCAGCGGCGAAATATCCGCAGGACACGGCCGCGCACTGCTGGCCATAACGGATGATGAGCTAAGGGAAAAGGCGGTGGAAATGATACTTTCCGGCGCATCTGTCAGGGATATTGAAAAACTTAGCCGGAAGCCGGCCGCGTCTCCGAATAAGAAAAAGTCGCCGGACATATATTACAGCGAGGCGGAGATAGCCATGAGCGAGAGCCTCGGCCGAAAGGTCAAAATTATACCAGGAAGAAAAAAAGGCGTTATACAAATAGAATTTTACAGCAAGGACGACCTTAAAAATATAGCCGACATGCTTGATAAGCAGGCATAGCAGGAGGAAATTTTATGTTAGATATTAAACTTATACGCACAAATCCCAACATGGTAAAGCAGGCCATGAAAAACCGCGGCGCCGATATGGACGCCATTATAGACGAGCTGCTGCAGATAGACGTACAGCGCAGGGACGTTATGGCGAGGGCTGAGAGCATGAAGGCTCAGCAGAACGACATGACCAAGCAAATACCGCGCCTTAAAAAAGAGGGCGCCGATATAGTGTCGGTAATGGATGAAATGAAGCAGCTTTCGGCGAATATAAAGCTGGCGGACGCAGAGGTGTCGGCGCTTAATGAAAAGCAGAACCGCATACTTATGCAGATACCTAATATAAATCACGAAAGCGTGCCGGTTGGCAAGGACGACAGCGAAAACGTTGAGGTGCGCCGCTGGGGCACGCCGCGCCAGTTCGATTTTGAGCCGCAGCCGCACTGGGACATAGGCGCTCAGCTCGATATACTCGACCCGCAGACGGCGGCAAAGGTAACGGGCGCTCGCTTCCATTTTTATAAAAAGGCCGGTGCAAAGCTTGAGCGCGCTATTATGAATTTCTTTTTGGATACTCACACGGCCAACGGTTACACTGAGGTTAGGCCTCCGTTTATAGTTAACCGTGCGTCTATGACGGGTACGGGCCAGCTGCCGAAGTTTGAGGAGGATGCTTTCAAGCTCGACGGGCTGGATTATTTCCTCGTACCGACAGCCGAAGTGCCGGTTACGAACATGTACCGCGACCAGATATTGAACGGCGCGGCGCTGCCGCTGAGCTACTGTGCGTATACCGCCTGCTTTAGGGCGGAGGCGGGCAGCGCGGGCAAGGATACCCGCGGCCTTATACGTCAGCATGAGTTCAGCAAGGTGGAGCTGGTAAAATTCACAAAGCCGGAGCAGGGCTATGAAGAGCTTGAAAAGCTCACCAACAATGCCGAAGAGCTGCTCGTTAAGCTTGGCCTGCCGTACAGGGTCATGGCGCTGTGCACCGGTGACACCGGCTTTTCCAGCGCAAAGACATATGACTTAGAGGTATGGCTGCCATCCTACAACAGGTATGTTGAGATTTCGAGCTGCTCCTGCTACAGCGATTTTCAGGCGCGGAGAGCGAATATAAAATACAAGAACGATATAAAGGACAAGGCGCAGTACGTATATACATTAAACGGCTCCGGCCTTGCTGTTGGACGCACGATGGCTGCTGTTATAGAGAATTATCAGAACCCCGACGGCAGCGTGACGATACCTGAGGTGCTAAGGCCGTACATGGGCGGCACGATAATTGCAAGGGACGGTACGGTACAGTGACGGATTTGTCGAAAGTATATTATACTCCGGTGACGATAGCGTCGTATGACGGCGATTTAAACCGCCGTATAAAGCCGTCATCTATACTGAAATATCAGCAGGAGATAGGCGAGCTTCAGCTTGACTCAGTGGGCCTTAAATATTCGTATCTTTACGACAAGGGCATGGTGTTTCTGCTCACTCGCGCAATGGGTATTATATATAAAGCGCCGTGCTTTGAGGATAAAGTGACGCTAAGCACATACAGCTGCGGCCCTAAAGGAGTAAATTTTATCAGAGGATATGAGTTTATCGACGGCGATGGAAATGTACTTATACATTCGGTGTCGCTGTTTGTGCTGACCGACCCGCAGGGGCATAATATTCTGCGGCCGTCGGCTGCTGATATATTTGATATAAGGCATAATGACAGCATAAAGGAAAAGGAACTGCCGCAGCGAATAATTTTGCCGGACGGAATGAAGAAAGAGAACGAGCGGGCAATACGCTTTACGGACATTGACTATAATGGGCACTTAAACAATGCCATTTACGCCGACATAGCCATGGACTATGCTCCATTAGCTTTGTCATCTGCTCCGCTCAGGCGGTACGACATAAATTTTCTCGGCGAGGCAAAGCTCGGCGACAGCCTTGATATAAGCACGCACACCAACGGCAGTGATTTTTATATTGGTGCGAGCCACGAGCGCGGCAAATGCTTTACAGCGCGGCTCATGTTTGATGTAAAATAAATTACGCCGTCCCAGCCCTTTGGCAATGGAGCATAATATGCTAAATTAACTGTGCTGTTGTTTGCAGCGGACCTGCTGAGCATATTTGGCAAAATTGTTTGGCCGGCACAGCACTGCCCGCCTGACAAAAATAAAAACGGGGAATAATCGATATAAATTATGCGGTTACATGGCTTATTGCGAGCGTTGAGCACGGATATGCAGTTTATTGCTGCGCCTATATCGCCGGCATATGCAAACGGTCAATGGCTTTGTCACAGGTGCTGTGACCTCTTTACGTTTAATAATTAATTTTTTCATATGCCCGGCGCCCATAGCCTTTTTCCGCATCATTTTGTTGTTGACATTGTCGGGCGGAAAACAGCAAAAATAAAGCTGAGGGCATAATTTGGCAAAAGGGCAAATAAACTGATATAAAAGCGAATTTGTCGGGCGGTATTTATACGTCTGGCAGATATTTTTAAAATTAACTGCGGGTATGCTCTTATTGCCGCAATTACTATTGCAGGGCGCCGGCGCCTTAAGGGGAAGAAAAGATGGATAAAGATGCTGCTATAGGAGTGTTTGACTCCGGATTTGGCGGGCTGACCGCTGTGAGGGAGCTTATAAAGCTGCTGCCGGGCGAGGACATAATATATTTTGGTGATACCGGCAGAGTGCCGTATGGCTCAAAAAGCAGAGAAACTATAAAAAAATACGCCCTTCAGGACAGCAGGTTTCTTTTGTCCATGGGCGTAAAATATATAATAGTCGCCTGCGGCACTGCGAGTGCAGTGGCGGCGGATACAAAAGAAAAGCTGACGGTGCCGATGACGGGTGTTGTCGGGCCGACGGCTGCTGCTGCGGCACGAGCGACGAAAAACGGCAAAATCGGCGTTATAGCTACTGCCGCTACGGTGGCGAGCCATGCATATTTAAAAAGTGTCAACGAAATCTCTCTGTCGGCCCAGGTAATAGAGCAGGCGTGTCCGCTGTTTGTGCCAATGGTGGAAGAGGGATGCGTAGACCGCGACGATATTGTTGTAAAGACTATGGTGGAGAGATATCTCAGCGGCCTTAAGCGCGCGGGCGTGGACACTGTCATATTGGGCTGTACGCATTATCCGCTGCTGACCGACGCCATAAGGGACTATATGGGCGCGGGTATAGCGCTGATAAATTCCGGCGAACAGGCGGCGATATATGCAAAGTCGGAGCTTGAGCGGCTGGAGCTGTTAAGCGGCAAAAAATCTGGCGGGAGCACGGATTTTTATTTAAGCGACGACACGGAAAAATTCGGCGCTCTGGCGGAATATTATATAGGGCGGCATCTTGACGGACGAGTAGAGCGCATAGACATAGAAAAATATTGACATTCTTTAAGCTCTGACATATACTTTCTGCTAAGTGTTAAGGCAAGCCCCGCGCGGCGTTTGCCTGAAATCGGATTTAGCTTACCTGCTTGTGTGCTAAACGACGGCGAGTCGATAATGCGATAAAATTTTTCCGCATGCATGGCTTTTCATATGTGCCGCGCTTTACAAGCGTGGTAAATATCAAATATTTATTGCGCCGACAGCAGAATGCTTGGGCTTTTAGCCTTAGCAGAATATAAAAAGACTTTAGGGTTATTATACGAAAGTAGAGTTTAGGCTAAAAACAGAGGAAATTATGGAAGTTATAATAAGAATAGAGAGCAATAATTTTATCCCGGGCTGCAGTGACCCTGATACTATAAACATAGTGACAAAGGGCAGCTTTGAGGTAAAAAACGGCGCGTATATACTGAATTATACTGAGCCTATGTCTGAAGGCGAAGGCGATGTGACCACTACCATAACGGTAGACAGCAGCAATGTGGTCGATGTAATGCGCTCGGGGAAAAACTCAAGCCGGCTTACGGTGGAAAAGGGGCGCAGGCATCTCTGCAATTATGACACCGGCTACGGCTGCCTGATGATAGGGCTGTACGGCGAGCAGATAAAGAGCTGCTTGAACGGAAACAGTGGCGAAATACTTATGCGGTATACTCTCGACGTTAATTCGGAGTATCAGAGCCTTAACGAGCTAAAGGTAAATTTTGAGGCGCCGGCAAAAAGCGGAGATAATAGCATCAGCCTTGAATAAGCGCAGCATATGCTGCGATTGCGTCCATAGAGCAGATGAAATGTTAAAATGCATAGAGTTTGGCGGAAGACGTCTTAAGCTGCTGAGCGTCGGGAAGAATATGCTTTTCAGCATTTTTCCGCGCAGACTGCGTTAAAATTTTTGCCTTGCCCGCATGAAAACCCTCTTACTGAAAATTGCTTCGCACCTAAAATACTGGCGGCAGGGATAAACTCTTGCTTTTGAGACCGCCGGTGTGCTGACGTATACCAAGGGCGAAAAAGTGAAAAGACGCCGCGGAGGAACATTTTCGGCATATCGTGTTTATTTCCCGGCAGCTTAAGCGGGCGACAGGATGCTTAAATTCTCTTTTGCAAACGGCTTGACAGACCCGCCATGCTGTGATAAAATCTGCCATAGCAGCGAGTAGCATTTATTGTATTATAGGAGCAAATACAGATGAGCAGAAGTATTTGGAAATTGGCGATACGAATCTGCTCTGTGCAAATGGTGCCGGTGAAGCATTGTACAGAGCCTACATATAAAGCATAGACGCTTTAATTCACCGGAGGATGAGATTTATGCGCGCATGTTTTGGCTTTGTGCGTATGCTTTTTATACTCATTTTTCCGGTAACGCGATTTAGCGAGTTGTGGCTGTGGCAATGTTTTGCACACAGCCTTTATTTTTGCAATAAATATATAAATTGCAAAGCAGAAGGCTGGTATATAGAGGCCTTCTGCTTTTTTATAAAGCGCGGATTATTCCGCTTTACAGCTATGTAGATAAAGATAATATACAAGCGGAGGATAGGCCGATATTTAAGCATTAAAAATTATGATTAAAGCAATTGTTTGTCTGTGCATGAGAGGTTTTAGAGAATACAGAAAAAATTGCTTTCAAAATCTGAAACTGCGAAAACAGGTGCCGGCGATTTTCTATAAAGCGTGTTTATAAGCCGGTAATAATGACTTTGAGGAATTGATATAAGGGGAAGAGGTTAAAATGAGTTTGCTGGAAATAACAAATTTAAACTATTCATATGGCGATAAGGTAATATATAAAAACGCGAGCCTGTCGCTGTATAAGGGCGACCACATGGGAATTGTAGGCCACAACGGCGTGGGCAAAAGCACGCTTATAAGCTTATGCGGCGGAGATATTCTTCCTGATTCTGGCAGTGTGGTATGGGATAAAAGAATATCTGTGGGACATTTGGACCAATATGCCAAAATAGATAAAGACTGTACTATTTTAGAGTTTATGAAATCGGCTTATAAAGAGCTGTATAAGATAGAAAAGGAGCTGTCAGCCCTTTATGCAGATGTGGATAATCTTGAAAAGAACTGGGCGATAATAACCCAGTATCAAAACAAGCTGGATGCGGCTAATTTCTATCAGATAGACACGTCGGTGGATAAGATTGCCAATGGGTTGGGCCTTACGGCGATAGGTCTTAACTCCAAAATATCGGAGATAAGCGGCGGGCAGAGGGCAAAGGTTATATTGGCAAAGCTGCTGCTTAAGGACCCCGACGTTTTGCTTTTAGACGAGCCGACAAACTTTCTTGATGTTCAGCACATTGACTGGCTGGCCGATTATCTGTCGGAAAGCAAGCGGGCGTTTATGGTGGTATCGCACGACTATGCGTTTTTAGAGCGCATATCCAACTGCATATGCGATGTTGACAACGGCGAAATGCGCAAATATGTCGGAAAATTTTCCGATTATATTAAGCAGAAAGAGCACGCAAAAGAGGATTATCGGCGCCGGTACGAAGCTCAGCAAAAGGAAATAAAAAAGACGGAGGAGTATATACGCAAAAACATAGCCGGTGTCAACAGCAAGAACGCAAAGGGGCGGCGCAAACAGCTCGAGCGGCTGGAGCGTCTAGCTCCGCCAAGCCAGAACAAAGCGGCGCCGGTATTTTCATTTAAAGCGCTGAGCGGCGGCGAAAAAATCCACATACAGGCCGAGGACTTAGCGGTAGGCTATTATTACAAGCTCTTTTCGGGCTTAAATTTAACAATAAGCAGCGGAGAGAAAATAGTTATAACCGGTTTTAACGGCATAGGCAAATCTACATTGATTAAGACGCTGCTTGGCCAGCTAAAGCCGCTTGGCGGGAAATGCCGGCTTTCTGATAAAATAAAAGTGGGATACTATGAGCAGGGACTTAAATGGGAAAATGCAGACAGCACGCCTATGCAGGTGGTAGCCGACGCATTTCCGAATATGTCGGAAAAAGAGATACGTGCAAGCCTTTCTAAATGCGCCGTCTCCAGCGAGCATGCAAAGCAGGCGGTAGGAACGCTGAGCGGCGGCGAGCAGGCCAAGGTTAAGCTGTGTCTGCTGACACTGTCGCCGTGTCATATGCTGATTATGGACGAGCCGACAAACCATCTGGACGAACAGGCCAAAAAGTCGCTTAAAGAAGCCCTTAAAATTTTTGAGGGCAGCCTGCTTTTAGTGTCGCATGAAAAGGCTTTTTATGAAGATTTTGCCGATGATATTGCAGATATAACCAAGTGCCTCCAAAAATAACAGAGGAAGTTTTAAGCAGGAAAAGGACATAAAGTGCTTTTTAAGAAAAGATAGTTTTTGCAAAGCAAAAGTACAAAAAACAGCAAAGTATATTATACTGCTGCTATCAGATGTGAGCTGTTTATATATATCAGAGCGTACTGCGAAATGAGCGCCGCTTAAGGAATAAAAGATAGGTTAAGTCAGCATTATACTCATTATATAGCCAGATGCAGCTTGCCGCTTTAATGGTTGTATTGGATAAAGTGTTATTTGTATCTCGCTTTGCTTGTTACCTTAAGTTAAAGCTTTTTAATGGCTATATGCTGGTTTATTATGTAGTTTCACTAACAAAAAAAGATGCCGAGGCAACCCGGCATCTTTTTATTAGCGGAACAAGTGCTTTGCGAATATGCAGAGCAGCTTAAGCCCATTTGCGCCCGCTTTAAAATTTTACTCACTTTACTTTAAGATTTTAACGTGTTTCATTGTGTTTTTCGCAGCATCGGAAATTTTAATTGTTCCAACGCCGAAAATAGAAGTATACAGTGTATCGTTTATAGGATTTGTCCAAACAGAGTCAATACAGCCTATGCCCTTTGCCATGCCGAGAATAGAGCCCACGGTCGCACCGTTGCAGTCGGTGTCGAAGCCGGTTTCTACCGACATGCAGATGGACTTGCCAAAATCGCCGCCGCCGTAAAGCAGAGACGCCGCAACTATCATCGCGTTCGGTATTGTGTGGCACCAGCCGTGAGAGGTATATTCATCATACCGGCTGTGGATATCGTCAAAGCAGTCTTTCTGCGAAGTTCCGTTTTCAAAGCCCGTCAGCACATCCATAATGGCTTCGTACAGCCTTGAAGTATGCGGTATCTGCGCAAGTCCGCTGAGTATAATTCCTTTTATATCGTCAGTGCAGGCGGCAGCAGCAAGCATTGCCGCAACAAACATTTCACCGTATATACCGTTTTTGACATGAGAAATCGACGCATCGCGAAAAGCCATTTCGGCGGCCAGCTCGGGATTTCCAGGATTAATATATCCGAAATAGTCACCGCGAATTTGTGCGCCTATCCACTCGCGGTAGGGATTTTTATAAACCGCTGACTCGGGCGGTTCAAAGCCTTTGACAAAGTTGCAGAAAGCTACACGCTCCGCCGTGCAATATACATTTTTGCTCTGAAGCTCCAGCCATGCTCTCGAAACATCATAGGCAGTAAAATCCCTGCCGTATTTTTCGACTACCTTCTGCGCTAATACGGTATAATTTGTATCATCATCTACCGGCATTCCGTCTATTACGTCAGCGCAGCATCTGCTTGCAAAGCGGAATTTATATTTGTTTATTATATCATCATTTAAATCGCTGCGCAGGATATATCTATGCATGGGATAGTTGCCGGTTTCTTTTAAAAATGGAATTAATTCGTCTGTTCTGATGCCCTCCACTGTTTTTCCCAAAAGACATCCGCAGACCCTGCCCATCCATGCGCCGTAAATCTTGGACTCCAGCAGGCTTTCGTTAACAGGCGGCAACGCCTTGGCGTCAATTCTTAAATTTTTTATTTCTTCAAGCGCCGACGGTTCAATATACTTGTAGCCTTCTGCCGTTTTGGCATTGATTACTACCTCAAAAAGAATATCGCCGAGCTTTTTCTTTATCTCGTTTTTGGGCAGCCTCGCAGTGGCAGTGAACACGTCTTTATACGGCTCTATGTCAAGCCCCTCTTCTATCGACTGCTGGCACTCTGTAAGCAAGTTTGAAGAATATGATTCCCACTCGTGTAGATTTGCATATTTAGGCTTAATGGCTTTATTAAAGCTTAGCTCCTCTGTAATACGTGTATCGCTTTCAAGGACTAAAGCATCAAGAGAAACGTCGAAATACTTGCATATTTTAATAAGTTTGTCAAGCTCCGGCACAGATGAGCCGTACTCCCATTTCTGCACCGACTGCCGAGAGATGCCGAACAGCTCAGCAAACTGCTCCTGAGACATATTTGCGTTGGTGCGCAGCTTATTTATCATATTGCTTATCGCCATAATTATAACCTCCCATTTTTAATGCTTTGATTATATCATATGCTTATATCAATGCAATAAAGCCAAAAGTGCTATTTAAGCAACTGTCGGTTGTCAAGACGCCGCTGTCAGAACTTTTTAAGTTTATGCTTCTTCTTATATATTGATATATTGATTTTAGGCAGGTTAAAAAGTAGGGAAAATTTCTGCTTAAAAATTTAAAACGGCGCTCTTACATAAAAAGAGCGCCATGAGCAGAGTGGTTGCTATTTAAAATAAGTTATTTTTTCAGGATTGCAAATTTTGCACGGCGAATAGGCATCGTCGGCGATATAACAAAATTCGTTGTTCCTAAATCCAGTCCGACAGCGGTTTACTTCCGCCTTATTTCTTCTCAACGCCGTTAAAACTTCACAGTTTCCCTTATGATACTCCATTGTAGACGGGACTTCGAAAGTCTCGTTTTCAGGATAAATTATTAAAGGATATGATGAAACAGCTTCCGACGAAGTGGATGAAATGGAGCTTTCTCGGCCGGCCACGCTGGACAATTCAGCGGCTTTAGAAGAGGTTGGGCTTTCTGACGATAAAGTTTTTGCTTTTGAGGAAGAATCTTTTTCACCAGATGTTTCTATAGTGCTCTCATGAGCGGGGCTTTCAGGGCTTTGTCCTGAACCGAGCAAAGAGTTATCTGAGCCTAATGCGTCCGTATTTGCACTTGAAGAAATCTCTGTTGAAGCTAATAAGCCGCTGAGCAAAGTTCCGCCCGCCGTATTACTGCTGTTTTCCGACGAACAGCCGTTTAAAAACACAGCGGCAGACATTATAAGGAGAAGAAATATGACAGCCAATAATCTGATTTTATTATTCATACGCATCCCCTATTCACGTTTTTACCAATATATCATATTTTATCAGATAAAGCAATGTTTTGTCGGCTGGAGTTGCCGCAAAAGTTCAGTTAAGAAATATTAGCGAGAAAACAATGAAAAAATCCTGTTAAAATCATCATTTATAGATTTGTTCGTTGTATTTAACTACCCAAAATACTATAATTATACTATTAAATTATATATACGACAGAAGGTGTCATTATGTATATAGCGGATCTTCATATACACTCGCGCTTTTCGCGCGCCACCAGCAAGGAGGGGGACGCGCCGCACTTAGAGTTCTGGGCGCGTCGCAAGGGCATTCAGCTTATCGGCACGGGCGATTTCACACATCCGGCATGGCGCGCAGAGCTTAAAGAGCAGCTTGTCCCTGCAGAAGAGGGGCTGTATACTTTGCGTGACGATTTGCGTCTGCCGTGCGATGTGGGCGCAGAGACGCCGCGGTTTGTGGTAACGGGAGAAATAAGCTCGATTTATAAGCGCGGCGGCAAGACCCGCAAGGTACATAATGTGATAATACTGCCGAGCTTAGAAGCCGCCGACGAGCTTTCGGCAAAGCTTGAGGCGATAGGCAATATTCACTCCGACGGGCGGCCTATTTTAGGGCTTGACAGCAGGGACTTGCTGGAAATAACACTGGAAACCTGTCCCAACGCGGAGTTTATACCGGCGCATATATGGACGCCACATTTTGCCATGTTCGGCGCCTTTTCCGGCTTTGACAGCATAAAAGAATGCTTTGACGACTTAACCCCTTATATCCACGCAGTAGAAACGGGGCTTTCATCCGACCCGCCAATGAACTGGAGAGTTTCGCAGCTTGACGGTCTGACGCTGGTGTCGCACTCCGATGCGCATTCCCCGGCAAAGCTGGGCAGAGAGGCGGATATTTTAGACACCGGCCTTTCATACACGGAAATGGTTGAGGCTATACGCACCGGCAATGGATTTTCGGGCACAATTGAGTTTTTCCCCGAAGAGGGGAAATATCATCTTGACGGGCATCGCAACTGCGGCGTCTGTTTAACGCCCGTCGAGGCGGCAGGGCTTGACAATATATGCCCCGTGTGCGGCAAAAAGCTGACAATAGGGGTTGAGCACAGGGTGGAAGAGCTTGCCGACCGTCCGGCAGGCCATCGTCCGGATGGCGCGAAGCCGTATGAAAGCTTGGTGCCGCTGCCGGAGGTTATAGCCGCCTCGACCGGAACGTCGGCAACGAGTAAAAAAACGCTTCAGAGATATGAAAATATTTTAAGCGAGCTTGGACCGGAGTTTTACATTCTGCGCACGGCGCCCATTGAAGACATAGAAAAAACAGCCGGGCCGTGTGTAGCCGAGGGCATACGCCGGCTCAGGCAGGGCAAGGTGTCGCGCCGCGCCGGGTTTGACGGCGAGTATGGAGTAATATCGCTGCTCACCCCATC
The DNA here is from genome assembly GCA_030842085.1 of Bacillota bacterium. GTDB lineage: Bacteria > Bacillota > Clostridia > Oscillospirales > Acutalibacteraceae > Timburyella. The sequence continues at coordinate 22,763 of JAUUSE010000003.1, forward strand.
TGAGATAGAGCAGCTTAACGGGCAGATGTCGCTGTTCGGCGTCCAGTCGATGCAAATTAAGGAAAAAGCCAAGCGGGAGTATAAAAAATCAGTCAAGTCCGTCTCATCCGAACAGGCGGCGGAGCTTGCCGCCGATGTTTATAAAGACGCGTCAAAATCGGGGCTGGCGGCGCTTAATATGGAGCAGCAGCGCGCGGCTACAGCCTCCGAGCGGGTTGTAGCGGTAATCGCCGGACCCGGTACCGGAAAGACAAAAACGCTTATTTCCCGCGTAGAGCATTTAATAAGCAATCTTGGCGTAAGGCCCGATGAGATTACCGCCGTTACCTTTACAAATCAGGCGGCGGCAGAGATGCGCGAGCGCCTTGAAAAGCAGCTCGGCGGCAAGCGCGCGGCATCTAAAATAACTATTGGCACCTTTCACTCCATTTGCCTTAATATGCTGAGCGGCGCACAGCTTATAAGCGAGGGCGAGGCGCTGGACATAGCGGACGAGCTGCTGCGCAGCGCCGGGCGTAAAATAAGCGCAAAAAGCTATATCAGCGCCGTGTCCAAGGTCAAGAACGGCGCCGATATAGAGGACAGCGGCATAGACGCAGAGCTGTATAACGCCTACTGCGCGCGGCTTAAAGAGCTTGGTGTGCTGGACTTTGACGATTTGCTGCTCGAAGCGCTTAAAATCAATACTGCGGGACGCAAGAATTTTAAATATCTGCTGATAGACGAGTTCCAGGACATAAACGACATGCAGTTTGAGCTGATAAATTTGTGGAGCAAGGGCTGTGAAAGCCTGTTTGTGATAGGCGACCCCGACCAGTCTATTTACGGCTTTAGAGGCTCGACCGGCCGATGCTTTGAGCGCCTGCGTGAGCAGTTTCCGAATATGTGCGAAATCCGCCTTAAAGAAAATTACCGCTCAACGCCGGAGATTTTACAGGCGGCGGCAGCGGTAATAGATAAAAATCCCGGTGAAAAACGTCTGCTTAATCCCAACATACCAGCCGGAGAAGCGGTGCGCGTTGTAAGGACAGCCGACGAGCTCGGTGAGGGCATATTTATTGCCAAGGAAATAGGGCGCATGGCGGGCGGCGTAGATATGCTGGAGGCGCAGTCAATGCACCACGAAAGGGAGGCGGTATCCTTTTCGGATATTGCCGTGCTTTGCCGCACGCATCGGCAGCTTGAGCTGATTGAGAAGTGCTTGCGCCATGACGACATCCCCTGCGTTATAAGCGGCCGCGAGGACTATTTAAGCTCCGACGATGTAAGAGGCGTTCTTTCATTTTTCCATTCGCTTGAAGATATATCTGATTTGGCGTCGCTAGCAACATCGCTGCGCCTGCTGTGGGGCTGCCCGGCGGATTTAATCGAGAAAGCCAAAAAAATCTGCGCCGGAATTAAGACGTTCGACGCTGAGGCAATAAGAGAGGCTTTTTACAACAGCGTATCCCGCAGCGCCAATTTGGCGGCGGGAAATGAGAGGGACAATACCGCATGTAATCCTAATTCCGACACCACAGCGCTTAATATAGGCGAGAGTATCGGTAATGCGCAGAAGAGGGCGTCCTCTACGCCAACCGACGGCGAAATAGAGATGCCTGATGCGCTGCATCAGGCAGAGCAGATGCAAAAAATTCAAACGGACCTGCCCGGCGGGCTCAGTGCAGATGTGGCGCAGGAGTATCGGCAGGACGGCCATGAGCTTGGCGCAGTGCAGAGCAGTGCTGAGGCACAGGAGCGAAAAGAGCAAGGCGCGATAGACTTCCCGCTTGACAAATGGCTTGAGCGGGCAGAAGCATGGCTGCCGCTCGTAAAAAAGGAGAAGCCGCACAAGCTGATAGAAAAATGGGAGCAGGAGTTTGGAGCGACATCTTCGCTTGATAAGCTTAAGAATGCAGCGGTGTTTTTCAGCAGCTTTAGAAATATGTGGAACGCGCTGATACTTGGCGAGGAGGCGGATATATGCCGCACTTCCGGCAAGAGCGCAAAGTCGGGCGCCGTACGGCTTATGACTTTGCACGGTGCGAAAGGCCTTGAATTTGAAGCGGTGTTTGTCGCCGGCGCGGATGCCGGCAAACTGCCGCTGGAGTCGCAGGGCAAAGTAGACGACATGGAAGAAGAGCGCCGGCTTATGTATGTCGGGCTGACCCGTGCGAAAGAAAAGCTTATAATTACAACGGCGTCGCCGTCGGCGTTTCTGGCGGACTTGCCGCAAAGCGTACTGCGGGAGTCGGCAGCTCCGCGCAAGCGAGTCGTTGAGCAATTAAGTCTGTTTTGATATTATTAAGATTAAAGTTTCTTTTTATTCTACGCAAAATTAAAATCACACTCACTGCAAGAATTCTTTGTCGTAAAATCAGTGCTTATAAAAATTTTTGCGGCGCAATTGTTAGTTTTTGTACGGATATTTTACATTAATATCAGGACTTTTTTAAATATTGTATTTTCACCTAATCATTTAATGCTTATAACCGAGTATTATTGCTGGAAATATTACCAATGAAATCTTCTCTGAATTTCCGCCCAAAGCGCCTTACGCTGAAAGAACAGCAGCGCCGCAAGAAATATGACAGATGCGCAAAAGCAAACGGCGCAGGGTATCACAGTATGCAATATACCTGTTAAAATCAGTATTAAAGTTGAAACGCCAAGTACACAGTCAATAATTAGATATATAATATAATCCTGCACATGAAGCTTGCATATATTAGCGAGCAGCACTATTGAAATCATGGCGCTAACGCATAAAATCGGCAAAACATAATCAAGTGCCCAGCCGTGAAATCCGGTAAAAAAGTCCCACAGCAAAGCTATTGCAGAGACAAACGCGACCTGCCACAGGATGCTTTTTGCAAAATTTCTGCGCTTTCTGTAAAGCATGGCAAAATCCGCCCAAAGGCTAAATAGCCCGGCCAGCACAAACAGCGACCACCATCCGCCCGCAGGAAAAATCAAATTAACAGCAATACAAACGGCCGAGACACATACCGAGACAAAAGCCGTTATGGCAAGAATTTTTTTGCTGAACAGTTTTTGTGAGGCGAGGCGGGGCGGAAATACGTTTTCGCCGCCATCCCCTTTTCCGGTAAGCTCGCCCTTGCAAAGCGGACACTGCTTGGGTGTACCTGGTAAATCTACATTGCAGCTGTTGCATCTAAGCATTTTTACCATCCTCTCCGATTATCTGCTCTAAATTTGATGCTATTTTAACGCTTAGTCCCATGCCCGTCAGCCTGCGGAAAAAGCGCATCTGAAGCCCGGTGTCGGCCAGCGGCGACGATATGCTGACAGAGAGCGTATCGCCAAACGAGCACAGACAAAGCTGCGGCCGCCTTGTGCTTACAAATACGTCGAACAGCCGAATATATTTTGAGGCCTCCGCCGGCCTAGCTATACGCCCGATGTTTGAAAAGGCGGAGGTGTCTTGTCGCCCCGCCAAAAGGCCCGCCATGCGCAAAACGGCTATTTTGGCCTGAAGCGGCACAATCTTTGCCAGAGGGTTGTTTTCAAGAGATGAATACCTGTTTATTATTGCGCCGAGATTTTCCTTTGTAAGCTGACGTTTAAAGGCTGACTTTACATGCCCTATAACTTGATTAAACTCCTGCCCGTCTTTTAAAAAGCTGTGCGGCACTGTTATGACGCCGAAGAAATTTCTGGCCGTCTGTGAGGGGAAAAAACGGCGCAAATCGACTGGAACGGTGATTACTACAGGGCGGCTGCGCTCTCTTACCGCCATGCCGTCGAATATTGAGCACAGCAATACGGCTATTAAAAATTCGCTTAGCGAAGCGCCGCACTTGTGCGCTTTTTCAAGAACCGCCCCAACGGACATAAAGCCCTCAATAACGCCGAGTCTATTATCCGGCAGACGCTGGCCTTTAATGCGGTATGCTCGGGTATGCTTTATTTTGGGAATATATTTTTCTTTATCGTAATATTTGTAAAAGGCGTCTAAATTTTTCTGGTCGCGGGATGCGTTGTAATCATCGAGCGAGCTATGGACGCCGTGCTTTTCCGCCAGATAATTAAGAGTCATTGTGCGAAGAAACTGCATGGCACCGCTGCCGTCGGCCAAGGCGTGAAACACCTCTAAATTTATTCTTCGCCTAAAAAAGGAAACTCTAAAAAGCAGGCTGTGCCTGTCAATGCTGTAAATGGGACTGCACACGGGAATTCTTTCTTCACATACCTTAGGAGCTATGCTGCTTTCTTCAAAATAGTACCAAAACAGCCCCTTCTTTATTGTATAAAGATAATGGGGGAAAGCCTTAACCGTTTTATCCAAAGCATGCTGCAGCACATCGCCGTCAACCGGCTCGGTAAGCTCGCAGGCAAAGCGAAAGACCTTGGTGTCCCGCTTAGAGCTGGTGGGTGCAAAGATTTTTGCCGCATTGTCAAGAGAGCTCCACTGTTTGTTCTTTCTCATATGCCTTATCCTCTTGATAAAAAGTCGTTAATAATGTCATAAGTCTGCCGTACAAGCTTAAAAGAAGGCGGCAGCATAAAATATGCGTGCAGCGCGTCTTTCATGCGCACTATTTCTACCTCGTTTCCGGCTTCGAGCAGCTTTTTTCCATACGCTTCTCCCTCGTCGCGCAGCGGGCAGTATTCCGCCGTAATAATAAGCGTGCGCGGCTGATTTGTAAAATCCGACGCCAGCAGCGGCGCAAAATATGGATTTTTTAAATCCTCATCAGAGCTGCGGTATAATTCAATGACATTTTGAATTCTCTTAGAGGTTAGGAGGTAGCCATTTCCGTTTTCCCGGACGGAGGGGTAGGGAGATGCATCACTGTGCTCGCTGTAGGTTGAGGGGTACAGAAGGATTTGACGCTTGGGCAGAAATTCTCCGCGGTCTCTTGCCATCAGCGACACGGCAGCGGCGAGATTGCCGCCGGCGCTGTCGCCTATTAAAGTGATATTGTCCGGATGTATACCATAAATATTGCCAAGGAAAAATTCGCGCGCCGCCGCATAGCAGTCCTCCGGCGCGGCGGGAAATTTGTACTCGGGTGCAAGCCTATAATCTACCAATGCCACAACACATCCCACAGCCTTTGCAAGGTTGGCGCAGACGCCGCTGTAATTTTTTATTCCGCCGGTAACCCAGCCGCCGCCGTGGAAAAACAGCAGCAGCGAGGCACTATCTCCATTGCCCGGCGTAAATATGCGTACGGGAATATAGGCGCTGCCGCTTTTTATCTCCCTGTCCAGCATTTTATAATCGTCAGGCTTGCCGCGCAGATATGCGGTAAGTCTTTCTAATCTGCGCTCGGCCTTGTAGCTTTTTTTAACATTAGGCTCTAAGGCGGTAATCGCCTTAATCGCCGCACGCATTAATTTATTAATGGCCACCGATTTGCATCCTTTCAAAAAATTATATGATTATACTGCGGCTTATTTTGCATCAATATTATTTTATAGCTTTTATATGCGGAATATAATTGTTGAAAGCAAAAAAATAAAAAATATATTGAAAGCCATAAATAAAGTTAATGCTGGATTAATTGCAGCGGCTGTTTTATACTGTAGTAAATAGATTAATTTAAAGGTGATAGTATTGTGGTTAGAGATATAGAGCTAAAAACACCAAACGGGGTCTGCCTGCTGAAGGAATCTGAGGTTAATGTAGCAATACCCGGCATTAGCCGCGATTATACGTTTGTGCAGATATCTGATTTGCATATAGCGGTAAGCGATGAAAGCGACAGCGACGCGGGGAAAGAGCGTGCGGAAAAAAGCGAAAAGTTTTGGAGAAGCCAAGGCTGCATCGTCTGCAACAAGGGCTTGGCGGATGAATATATTATGAGTCCTTTGGAGGCTAATAATGCGGTAGCTCAGAGAATAAGGCAGATATCTCCGGACATGGTGTTTTTAACGGGCGACATTGTGGATTATGCCTCTTTGCCAAATCTGCTTTGTGCAAGGCAATATATTAAAGATTTAAGCTGCGAATATATATATGTGCCCGGCAATCATGACATGCTTAATAAAAATCTGCCCGACAAGGCGAAAAAGGTATTATCAGAGCTTTTGGGAAAGACGCCGGAGTTTTGCGCTTGCTCGCTTAAGGATTTTGACATAATTTCATTGGATGATTCAGACGTAGAGATATCAGACAGGCAATTATACCGTATGCAGGAGTGCGTAAAATCAAAGCGTCCCATAATACTTTTAATGCATGTGCCGCTTTTAGCCCCGGCAGCCCGCGAGCCGGTTTTTAATAAGTGGGGCCCAAACTGGATGATAGGCGAAGAGCAGCAATGCAGCAATAATCGGGCCTTTTTAAAGCTTATAGAAAATAACAGAGATATTGTAAGGACGGTATTTGCGGGACATGTACATATCGCGACGGGTGATGCTGAAAATCATGCCGATGGCATAGTACAGTACACTGCCGCGCCGTGCTTTACAGGATTTTTAAGGGTAATAAAGGTAAGCGATAAATTTGAGTAAATAAAATTTCCAACATAAAAAAGCGCCGTTAAAATCTAATCCATGCGGATATGGCTTTAATGGCGCTTTTCAGATTGCAGAAAAGGAGGAGCAAGGAACGGACAGATGACGCGTTTTTTGACGCAGACAAATACGTCGGAACAAAGTCCGCTTTACTCCGACGTGGGAAGTATTGACAAAAAAATACATGCTATAAACACGGGCGGCAAGGCAAAAGAAAAAGCCGCCCTTCAAAGCCGCTTCAATACTGGGCTTATAACAAAAACACCATTGATGTTCAAACCTTACGGGTTCGGATTTCAATGGTGTTTTCATGTTGCATTTCGTGTTGCATTTTTATTGTTATTCAATAAGTTTTTATCTTGTAAAAAAGACAACAAAAGCGAAAAAATCCGCATGAATATGCCATTTTAGCATAACCATGCGGTTCTTCTCAATGGCAAGAGGCAACAAAAAAGATATTTTGTCTTTTCACTGTATGGATATGAACTCGTGTGAATTCTTTGGGCTATTAAAGGCAAGATTAACGCCGTGGGTACAGTGATAAAATAAAAAACCGAACCTGAACGCGAACACGCATCCAGGCTCAGCATGGTGGTTGTGGTAAGGATAAATCACTGCCTTTTCGAGCAAAAAAGTAAAAAAAGATGAGGAACCTAAAACGAATTAGGTCCAGCATTATGCTGGTGCGAGTGATGGGACTTGGGTGTTGCTCTAAGCAGTCACTTTCAGTAACCCTCCCAGCGGCTGATATTATTTTATTGGTATTCATATTCCAAGAGCAATTTAGTGGGTTCGCACCCACCTGCTCTCCACGTAAAAAAACAACACCGCTCACGAGTAGCGGTGTTGTTTTATGGTGCGAGTGATGGGACTTGAACCCATACGCCATATGACACACGCCCCTCAAACGTGCCTGTCTGCCGGTTCCAGCACACTCGCATATTATTTACTTATTATCGCGTTTGATATTATATCATTCAAAAGTCCGAATGTCAACATGACTTTTTAAAGTTGGCAATATAAAAGCAAAGCCAGCTTAAAGGCTTTGCTTTTATAAGATGTTTTTATGCGGATGGATAATTGTAACAAAGTGAAATATCTTGTACTTCGGTATAAAATTTATGCTAAAGCTACCGCCCGCCTTTATAAATGAACATATATAATCCCGTTTGCCGCGCGGATATATCTCACTTTAATAAGATAAGTGAAATACGCTGTAAAATTAACACGCGCATTAATAAAATTTTACGGAACCGTCCGACTTTTGCAGCGGGTGACCGTTTAAATATGACACGCTTTGCGGAAAGGCAGATGCTTTATAACGTAATGCTTAATATCTATATTTTTAAGACGAATTTTAATATAACAATTATAAATTTGCGGCCATCATTTACTTATAGAAGTTTCCGCCTACTGTCTCTATTCTTAAAAGGATTTTTTCCTCTTCTAAATTATTGGCATTTATAAATACCTGTACTGTTTCTCCGTCTCTGCCCGTGCAGACAAATTCATAACACAGCACTTCAATATAGCCCGGCACGGCTATAACGCATAAATTTGATTTTTCCGGCGTCAGATTTGAGCTTAATACTTCCTTAGCCTCGTCGGCGGTGTGATTTATTTTCGACATATCGCGTGCCTGGTGGGATAAAATATATTCTGAAGCATTGTAATTTACCACTTCTCCCGTATCAAGCGCAACACCGACATTTATTAAATCGGGATAGCATATTACCTCTTGGCCGCCGCTTGTGTCTATATAAGACATGGAAGCGGTAAGCACCCCTTCATTTACAAAATAGTAATTGACGCCAAAGTTGCCAAGTCCGAGATTTTGCAGATAGGCTCTCGCAATATCCATTGCACTGTCATAGCTTATGCTTTCGTTTTCAACCCGGCGCGGATTTGTAATGTACAGCAGATATCCGCCCTTTTTTGTGATGCTTATAGATGTGCCGCCGCAGGTAAATCCGTAATATGGTATCTCGCCGTCGTTGACATTTCCAGCAGAAACATTACCCACGTCGACACCGAGAATATTGGCGGCTGACTGCCGTGCGGCTTCTTCTGTTATTTCTTCTTTTCCCTCGGTGGCTTTGGGCTCCTGCCCCTGAATATGGTCGGAGTAATAGCCGTCATATACTAAAACAGGGAAAATAGCGTCGTCTTCGCTCTCACGTTCGATGTTTTCACCCATCTGCTGCAGCAGCACGGTAGGCTCGCCCTGCGATATATCGCTGGCAACGTCGCTGTCGCGAAAGTCCTTGTCGCTGGCGGCAAACTGTATTGCGTCTATCTGCGTAGAAATGCTGCTGGCCGTTTCTGAAAGCGTCTTAAGCGTATTTTTTTCATCATCGGATATTTCATCGCCGCGCAGAGTCTTTTTCGCCAGCTCAAGTGAAAATTCTCCTGCCTGGGACAAAAATTTGTTAAGACCGTTCATGTATTCATCGCTGACCGGCAGCTGAGACACGCAGCATTTAGCCGAAGCGGTATCGCTGTAGAGCTCGGCGGCAATTTGCGTAAGGGCTGTGCTGGTGGTGGCATAAGAGCCCTTTTGCAGCAGTATTCGGATGTTGGCGATGTAGTCGGACAAATCGTTAAGCGCACGGTGATAGCCGTATTCCAGCTCCGTTTTGTAGTTTGACGACAGCACATAGCCGTAATATGCCGCGCCGCCCAGCGCAACTACTATAGCTGATGCAAAGCTTATTATCCTTATAATCCCGCGCCGGGACATGCCTTTTATATTTTTCAAAATTTTCTCCTCCTATAAACCATAAAGACTTTCGGCAAAAAAGCATACGCAAGGCCGAGATGTATTTGCGAAATGCCGCATTGCCGCCGAGCAAAATTAACGTGTTAATTATTTCGGCTGTCCGCGTTTGAGTATATTTGCAAGGCGCGGCAAAATCAGCGGAAAAATGTTTTTGCAATATTTGAACCAAGCTCCGCGCTGCTGCTGTGCGCAAAATCAGCGCCCAAAGCCTAATAGCCGCATTTGTATATGGGGCCGCGGCGCTTTACATTTGCAAGTATCTGCCGCCAGTTTTGCGATAAAATTTTGCCGTATTTATTTTTAGTTTTCATACCGAAAACAGGTCATGAAAAAGCTAAAATATTTTTATGGCCTAAACTTTGCCGGCGGCTTTAAAATATTATTAAATTTATTTTTTCTTATAATGGATAAAATATTCTTTAATGTAAAGATTTGTGGTTGAAGCAGAGACATTTTTATTGTATAATAAAAATACACAATTTTATGTAAATCTGGCATGGGAGGCGGATGAATTGGTTTATCTTGACAACAGCTCTACCACGCCTGTCTGCCGCCGTGCTATAGAAGCGATGAACAAGGTGCTGTGCGAGGATTTTGGTAACGCTTCGTCGCTGCACATGCTGGGAATAGACGCCGAGGGCTATCTTGACGATGCGAGAGTGTCGGTGGCAAAACGCCTTAGCTGTGAAAGCGGATGCATAACCTTTACCTCCGGCGGGACGGAAGCCAACAACATGGCGGTTTTCGGCGCAGTATCGGCGCTAAAGAGGTTTGGCAGGCGTATTATTACCTCTGAAATTGAGCATCCGTCTGTGCTTAACGCCTTTAAAGCGCTGGAGAATGAAGGCTACGAGGTAGTATGGCTAAAGCCTGATGCATCCGGCAAAATCCGCGAGCGTGATATTTTTGAAGCGGTAAACAGCGAGACGATATTTATAAGCCTTATGTATGTCAACAACGAAACGGGCGCGCTTCAGCCGGTTGAGTCGGTCGTCGCTGCGGCAAAGTCGGCAGCAGTTCGGTTTGATATGGCGAAAAAGCCGCTGGTGCACTGCGACGCCGTCCAGGCGTTTGGCAAAATCGACATAAACGTCAAGGCTATGGATATTGATTTAATGAGTGTATCGGCGCATAAGCTGCACGGGCCTAAAGGAGCCGGCGCGCTTTATATTAAAAATGGAGTAAGAATATCTCCTTTAATGTACGGCGGCGGGCAGGAAAAGGGGCTGCGGCCGGGGACGGAGAATGTTCCGGCAATAGCCGGATTTGGCGCCGCTGTAGAGGATATTGGAAACATATCTCAAAACTGCGCGGCGGCAAAAGCGCTTAAGGAATATTTATTATTAAGGTTGTCTGAAATAGAGGGAGTTATAATAAATTCCCCCGCCGACGCACTTCCGTTTATAATAAACATAAGCCTGCCGGGGCACAAGGCCGAGACGCTGCTGCACCGGCTGGAAGCAAAGGAAATATACGTATCGAGCGGCAGCGCCTGCTCTAAGGGTAAGCTCAGCCACGTGCTTAAAGCGCAGGGCTTGGATGCGGGGATAATAGATTCTTCAATTAGGATTAGCCTGTCAAGATTTAACACGAATAAAGACATAGACGCGCTTGCACAGGCGCTAAAGGAAATTAAAGGCTGATATGAGCGGCGGTGTCTGGGATAAATAGGCTGAAAAATTTAAGCTTATAATTATTTGTGCATTAAAAATTAACAAATTATATATTAATTACATGCTGTGTTTGAGATATAATATAGTTAATTTAACTTAGTCTGACAGTGTAAGACAATTTATACATACTTTTGTATAAAAGCATATGCGGCTGATGCTTTCAGCGATTTTTATTTTGCCGGTGCTTACTTGTGAGAGCATATCGGTAAATTTTACTATAATTATTGCTTTGGGGATGTATATGAAAGAGATAATACTTGGCAAATGCGGCGAAATGGCGCTTAAGGGCCTTAACAGAACGGATTTTGAGAGCATACTTTTAAAAAATCTGCGCCACAGGCTTTCATGCTGCGGGAAATTTGATGTTTCAATTTCACAGTCTACAATATACATACGCCCAATAGACGAGACGGCGGATATAGATGCGGCGTTTGATATAGCGCTTAAAACGTTTGGCATGTCGGCGGTAAGCCGCGCGGCAGCTTTTGAAAAGGACATGGACGCCATATTTGCCGGCGCACCGGGATATTTAGAGAAATATCTAAATAGTGTGAGGACATTTAAGGTTGAGGCGAAGCGGGCGGATAAGGCATTTGCGCTAAAGTCGCCGGAAATATGCCGCGAGCTTGGCGGAAAGCTTTTGGAAGTTTTCCCGCATCTTAAGGTAGATGTAAATAGGCCGGATGTTATTGTCACGGTGGAGATACGCGAAAGGGAGGCATATGTGAGAGCCGGTCAGCACAAGGGCGCCGGCGGACTGCCTACCGGCACCTCCGGCAGGGCGACGGTGCTTATTTCCGGCGGGATTGACAGCCCTGTAGCGGCGTGGATGATGGCGCGCCGCGGGCTTAAGCTGTCGGCCGTGCATTTTGCCTCACCGCCGTATACCAGCAAGCGGGCGGAGAAAAAGGTTATGCAGCTGCTGGAGATTGTTGCTAAATACAGCGGGCCTATTACTGTTTATGTAGTGCCCTTTACAAAGATACAGGAAGAGATAAGAGACAAGGTAGACGAACCATTTTCAACGCTTGTTATGCGTCGGCTTATGATGCGTACGGCATCGATAATAGCGAAAAAGGAGCATGCCCTTGCCCTTATAACGGGCGAGAGTTTGGGTCAGGTGGCTAGCCAGACGCTGCGCGCGCTGAGCTGCACCGACGAAGCGGCGTCTCTTACGGTATTTCGTCCGCTTATAGGCATGGACAAGGAAGAGATTATTACTATAGCACGCAATATTGGCACGTTTGAGACGTCGATACAGCCGTTTGAGGACTGCTGCACGGTATTTACTCCGCGCCATCCGAAAACGCGGCCGCAGCTTGACGAGCTTTTAGCGCAGGAGCAGCGGCTGGATATAGAGGTTCTTGTGGCAGAGGCTGCAGACAATGCGGAAGAACGTCTGGTTGAATGAATTTAAGCCCGATAAGTGATTAATTTTTTAATTGTCGTTTTGCGTCGCACTATGCTGTTTATATTATATTTTGCGCCGCATGCGGCGAGAGAATTTTAAAAACTTGGCGCATCATTTTTTATAATTGTGTAAACCTATGCTATATATGATAGGGAAATATACGCCTTTTGTTTTTTACCATAGATTTATTTATGTAAAATTTGAGCATATAAACCGCATCGACCATGCAGATTTTTAGTCACTGCAAATATTAGCGGTTATCATGGCTGCGATAAATAAAATGGAGAAATACTGCATCAGCTTATGCTGATTTAAAATCTCCGCCGTTCCGGCGATGTCGGCGGGAGAGAATATTTTGGAAAACGCCGGAGATGGGAGCCTTGCATGAATGCAGAAATAATATCAGTCGGAACCGAGCTGCTGCTTGGGAATATAGAGAACACCAACACGACGTTTTTATCGAAACGGTTGGCGGATCTTGGCATAAGTGTATTTTATCAGTCGTCGGTCGGCGATAATGCTCAGCGTCTTATTAAGCTGCTTTCTTTAGCGGTGGAGAGAAGCCAAGTTATAATAATAACCGGCGGACTTGGTCCCACAGACGACGACATAACAAAGGAAACGGTATGCAAGGCGCTTAATATAGATTTGGTGCTGCACGAGCCGACGCTTAAAAAAATCGAGGATTATTTTGCGCGCACCGGCCGGCAGATGACGGAAAACAACCGCAAGCAGGCAATGATACCGGATGGCGCTGAAATAATGGAAAACGAGCACGGCACCGCGCCGGGAATAGTGCTGACGTCCGGCGAGCAGGTGATAATGCTGCTGCCAGGACCGCCGAGCGAAATGCGGCCAATGTTTGACAAATATGCGCCAAAGTTTTTGGCGAAATATTCTGATGGAATAATTTTTTCACGCACTGTTAAATTTATAGGAATAGGCGAATCTCAGCTTGCTGAAAAGATTGAGGACATGTTTGACGGCGAGAATCCGACGGTCGCGCCCTATGCTAAAACAGGCGAGGTCCACATCCGTGTAACGGCCAAGGCGGAAAATGAGAAAAAGGCGGAAAATCTTTGTGCTCCGGCCTTAAACGAGCTTAGAAAAAGGGCCGGCGGATATATATACGGCTACGACGACGATACATTAGAGTCGGCGGTGGTAAATGGGCTTAAAGAGAAAAAGCTCACCGTCGCAACGGCGGAGTCGTGTACGGCGGGACTGCTGTCAAAGCGCATAACGGACGTGCCGTCATCGTCGCAGGTGTTCAGCATGGGCGTCACGACCTATTCAAACGAGATGAAAACGGAGCTTTTGGGCGTACCTGCCGACGTAATAGAGGCATCCGGCGCTGTAAGCCCGGAGGTCGCCCGAGAGATGGCCAAGCGCGTTAAGGAAAAGAGCGGCGCTGATTTAGGCATAGGTATAACGGGAATAGCGGGTCCCGACGGCGGAACGGAGGAAAAGCCGGTAGGACTTGTATATATTGCCATAAGCGACGGCGAGCATACGTGGGTTAAGAAGAACATTTTTGGCCACGGCTCCGACGAGCGCGATTATATAAGATATCTTGCGTCGTCAACAGCGCTTAATCTCATAAGGCTTTATATGCTGTTTTCCGGCAAGCTGCCGGGAGAAGGCAGCGACGATATAACAGACGAGTTGGAAGCGGCAGTCAGCGGGTTTAAAGCGGAAAAAAAAAATAATTTTATAAAAGGAATTATTCCGTGGAAAGGCGATCCGCCGCTGGAGGTTGTCAGAAAGCTGGTATTTTTGCTTTCCAGCTGCGTGCTGATTTTCTGTGTTTTGTTTTTTGTGGATTATTTCGGTGACAGAAGTCAGTCAAAAAAAATATCAAGTGAAACGAAAGAGCTCCTTGTTTCCAATGTGAGTTCAGGTGAAAAGATAGAAGGCAGCGATACATTAAAGAAGTTTGAGCGGCTTCTGCAGAAAAACGGTGAGACTATTGGCTGGCTTGCAATTGACGGCATAGAGACGGACAATGTCGTTATGAAGACAAATAATAATGATTATTATTTAAATCATAAGATTGACGGCACAACACTGGCAGAGGGCGAATTATTTGTTGACTGCAACAATGTTATAACAGCGGATTATCAGAGCAAGAATATTACTATATATGGCCACAACCGTCACGACGGGCAGATGTTCGGACAGCTCAACCGATACAGGACGGATGTAAAGCCAAGCAGCGCCACAACTTACGGCGTTGAGCACTATAATCTTTATAATTTGATAAGATTCGACACGATTTATGAAGAGGCTGTATATAAGATATTTGCGGTTATTTTTGTTAATACAGAGGCGGAGCATGACAATGGTGCGGCTCCGTTTGAGTACCGCCAGCAGGACTTCAGCAGCGACATAGAGTTTTTGGAATTTATAAATCAGGTACGCCGCCGCTCGTTTATAAATACGCCGGTAGATGTGAACGCAGATGATCAGATTATAAATTTATCTACCTGTGCTTATGACATTGACGAGGCGAGGCTGGTGATTTTTGGGAGAAAGGTGCGTCCGGGCGAGAGCACAGAGATAGATACGTCGCTTGTAAGCGTAAATAAGAATATACTTCTTCCGCAGGCTATGTATGATAAATATCCGAAGCGTTACGGCACGACAAAGCCGGTATTTAACGACGAGGCATTTGCCACTAATATACCGTCTAATTACGATCCCAATCAGGCATTAGTGTCATCTTCTGAGATTAATACATCGGAGCCGCTGCCTCCCGAGCCGCCGGTTACGTCGGAGCCGATTGTGTCTGAACGGCCTGCCGCTTCATCACGGCCCAGCAGCTCGTCACGACCGAGTTCAAGCAGCAGCCGGCCATCAAGCAGCAGCCGGCCGTCGAGCAGCAGCCGGCCGTCGAGCAGTCAGAGCCCCAGCAGCACACCTTCTTCATCAGGAGCGGCTTCGTCATCATCACGACCGAGCTCAAGCCAGACGCCGTCAAGCGCACCGCCGGTTTCTTCAGCCGCGCCGCCGGCTGCCTCATCGGAAGTTTCATCATCCGGAGGGGAATCTTCAGAGACTCCGGTATCTTCTGGCGACTCCACCTCACATGAGGTGGATACCTCAAGCGCGGCTTAACATTTATATAAATAGACATTAGATATATTACATATAGGAGAGCAAAAGCATAAGGCATGTAAATCAGAGGGGAAAAAGATGAGGTACGAAGTAATATACACAGGTGCAGCGGATTTATCTGTTTCCAAGCAGTTGCGGCGAATATCCGAGCATGCGGCAGGGACGCACGAAGCGCACGGCAGAAAAGAGGTAATAATGTCGCTGGCGGCGGCGGTTAAATCCAGTGAAGTTATATTTATATGCTTTAACGGCGGCAGCGACACAGTATCGGATGTTTGCCGAGCAATAGGGCTTGATACGCGTACGCTGAACAATGTCTTTGACGCTGACGGCGAGGACGTACCCGCAATAGTTCCGGTCGGTGCAAAGACTTTTGTCGGAGATGATTACATATATCACGGCTGCGTATCTGAAAGCGGCCAGCAGAGCATAATTTTTCTTCCGCTGTCTCAGGAGAATATGGCCGATGTGTTCGAGACTTACATATTCCCGTTTTTAGGGGAAAAGTACGGCGTATATCCGGAGACTGAGATGCATGAAAAATTTGAGGAAGTCGTGCCTATAAGTGAATTTTCCAGCGAGAAAGCGGCCGGACAGGCGAATGTTTCTCTTAAAGCAGACGTCCCACGGCAATATGCAGGCTATGCAGACGGCACGGAATTTGATAGAAACGACCTTGCATCAGAGTTTGATTATGAAGATGAATTAGACGAAGAAGATGAAGATTATGAGGACGAAGACGACGTTACGGCAATGCCGGCTCCGCGCAGGAGCAAGGGCCGCAGAATAGGCGTTGGAATTGCCGTATTTATACTCATAGTTGCAGTACTTGGCGCGGCCTTTTATATTGCTTATGACAAATTTCTTGCAGCGTATGCGGCAGATTCGGCGTATTCTCGTCTGCGGCAGGACTATGGCAAGGCCAGCGCCGACGCCCCAATGGAAATTCAAGATAAATTCGGCGAGCTTTATACTGTAAACAGCAATGTCGCCGGATGGCTTAAAATTGAAGGAACAAACATAGACCATCCCGTCGCGCAGCTTGAGGGGCTGGACAATGATTATTATAAAAATCACCTGTTCGACGATACATATAATAAGTACGGTTCGTTGTATATGTCTAAGGATTATAAGACGGAGCAAGGAGCGATTAACAGAAACACGGTAATAAGAGGAAATAATCTGAGCGATTCGCGAATGCTGAGCGATTTAACGAAATATACGGATATTGACTTTTATAAAAGCCATTATACCGTTTCAATGAATACGATTTATGAGGACAAGGAATGGGTGATATTTGCCGCGGCCATAATGGACGAGGTGACCTCTGATTTTAACTTTGTGCAGACAGAGTTTGCCGATGACAATGCATTTGCGGCATATATAGCCGAGCTTAAGGCGTTGTCTTTCCTTGTAACTCCAGTTGAAGTGCAGCCGACAGACGAAATACTTACGATTATAACGAATTATAATGAAAAGATGGGAACATCTATAGCGGTAATAGCCAAGCGGGTAGATATAGGGACGGGCAGCGGATACGATGTATCTTCGTCCACTATAAATGAGAGTGCATTACAGCCGCAGCATGCTACGGCGAATAATCCGTTTGTCATACAAGCGGCGGCTGAAGTGGATGAAACAAGCTCCATAGCCTCGGCAGACAGCTCGCTGATAGAGAGCGGGTTGTTATCTTCTCTGCTGCCGTCATCGGCGAGCGAGCTGAGCTCTAGCAGCAGGGCTGTTTCTTCGACCTCCGCTTCAAGGACGTCGTCAGCCGCAGCGCCGTCGTCTAAGCAGCCGGCGCCAAGTTCGGACGCGCCCAGCGAGACGGTGCCGCTTCCATCACCGCCGGACACAAGCAACGACCCTGACCCGAGCGGGGATATTCAGTTTACGGTAAAAAATCAATTTACCGGCGCAACGGTAACGGGCAGCGCTGTTGACATTGTCGCGCAGGTAATAGAAGCGGAAATGGGCTCATCTTTTAATTTAGAAGCTCTTAAAGCGCAGGCCGTTGCGACATATACATATTTATATTATAGTGGTGCTGCCGGCTCATCTGCTCCATCAGCGCCGATGAAAACAGCGAGTGCGCGTTCCATTCAAGCGGCGCATGCCGTGGCCGGCCAGACGCTTACATATAACGGTAAAATCTGCAATTCACTATATTTTGCAATGTCGGCGGGGAAGACGACAAGAAGCGGAGATGTTTGGGGCGGCGACATGCCTTATCTTGTGAGCGTTGACAGCAGTGTGGATTCTCAGTGCAGCAATTTCCAGACAACCCGCACATACTCGGCGGCTATCATAGCCGACTGTGTTAATAAGCAGTATGGCGTTGACTTATATACCGTTGCCGACAAAAGCATGTGGATTAGCCCGACATATGACGCAACCGGCTTATATGTAAAGACGGTAAGCTTTGGCGGACTTGCGTCTGATACCGGCTATCATCTGCGGACAAACGTGCTTACCGCTGAAAGGGTTGGCTCATCGAATGTACTGCGCTCGCACGCATTTACAGTGAGCTATGATGCGGCAAGCGATACTTTTACTTTTGTTGTAAAGGGATACGGTCACGGCGTTGGAATGAGTCAGGAAGGCGCTAATATATACGCCGCAAACGGCTGGTCGTACGAGCAGATACTTAACCACTACTATACCGGCGTGGTTATTGCAAAATAGGGCCGACCGCATGGCGGAATATTATGGCGTGCCTTTATTGCAAGCAAATTATGACAAGGGTTTGCATTTGCTTTATCATATATGACAAGATTTTATTGATATTAATATTGTAAGCGCCACGCCTGAGCCTGGCGCTTTTATAATATAAAGGGGTGTGGGGATATGCCGAAATTTTTTATTGAGAGCGGCATAAAGGAAGATATGGAGATTGTCGGCGGCGACGCTGTACACATATTAAAATCGCTGCGCATGTCGGTAGGCGACAGGCTAACCATATGCGACGGCAGCGGCAGCGATGCAGAATGCGAGATATATGAAGCCGGCCGAGATTATCTTAAGCTGAAGGTTTTAAGCAGAAGTCCATCCATCAGCGAGCCGGATATAGAGGTAAATTTATATCAGTGCCTGCCCAAGGGCGATAAATTCGACGGAGTAGTAAGAAAATCCGTAGAGCTTGGCGTACACAGCATAACGCCGGTAATATCGTCGCGGGTAATATCGCGGCCGGACAAAAAGGCGCTTGCAAAAAAGACAGAGCGCTGGAACAAAATAGCCAGAGAGGCGGCAGGGCAGTCGGGCAGAGGCATAGTTCCAATGGTAAGAGAGGCGCTTTCGTTTGATTTGGCAGTGAAAGAAGCGAGCCGTACTGATAAAGAGTCAGGCATTTTAAACATCTTTTTCTATGAATGCGGCGGAAAGCCGATGTCGCAGCTCAAGCTGGACGGCGTAAGCACAGTAAATATATTTATAGGCCCGGAGGGCGGGTACAGTCCGGCGGAGGCTGAAGCGACGGAGAAAGCGGGATTTTTCACAGCTACTCTCGGCAGCCGCATTCTGCGGACCGAGACGGCGCCCGTTGCGGCACTGTCGGTAATAATGTATATAACCGGAAATATGGAGTAGTATTACAGGATATACTGCTATTTGCGGCGCTGATTTTTGCGCTTTCTGCATATAAATATATTTGACGAAACGAATTCGCGATAAAGTAGTCTTTCGGTTAGATGATATATACAAATTATAAAGAGACACAAAAAATAAATTTGAATAAAACAAGAAAAAATTGTTGTATAATGAATTTATGAATGCTATAATACATGTGATTTTTGAAAGGAGAAAATAATATGAAAATAGCATTCATGGGTGCGGGCAGCACTATTTTTGCGAAGAATATAATAGGCGACTGCATTTTAACGCCGGAGTTTGGTGAATTTGAGGTATTTCTGCATGATATTGACCCTCAGCGTCTGGAGGATTCTGAAAGGATACTGAAAACAATAAATAAGACCCACAACGGCAAGTGCACAATAAAGGCGTCGCTTAACCGCCGTGAGGCGCTTAAAGATGCAGATTATGTTGTGAATGCGATACAGGTCGGCGGACTTGAGTGTACACTGACGGATTTTGAGGTGCCGAAAAAATACGGACTTCAGCAGACAATAGCCGACTCTATGGGCATAGGCGGCATATTCCGCGCGCTTAGGACTATTCCGGTGCTGCAGGATTTTGCCAATGATATTGAAGAACTGTGCCCGAACGCTCTGTTTTTAAACTACAGCAACCCCATGTCAATGCTTACTGGATATATGTTAAAGCACACCAAGGTGCGCGCTGTTGGACTTTGTCACAGCGTTCAGGTGGTAACCAACCAGCTGCTTCGTCCTATAGACATGAGCGAATACATTGGCAAGTGCAGATATGAGGTAGCCGGCATAAACCATCAGGCATGGCTTCTTAAAATTACCGACCTTGACGGCAACGACCTTTATCCTGAGGCAAAGCGCCGTTCAAAGATGACAGATAAGTATGATATGAAGCACGACCTTGTCCGCCGCGACCTTTTAAATAAGTTTGGATATTATCTTACCGAGTCGTCGGAGCATAACGCCGAGTATAATCCGTGGTTTATTAAAAAGCAGTATCCGGAGTTTATAGAAAAATACAACATACCAATAGATGAATATATCCGCCGCTGCCATGAGCAGATAGACGGATGGGTAAAAATGCGTGAAGATTTGCTTAAAGACCCGCATCTTAACCATACTAAGACATATGAGTACGGTTCTTACATAATTAAGGCATGCGAAACCGACGAGCCGTTTAAAATAGCCGGAAATGTGCTTAATAAGAATCTCATACCCAACCTGCCGTACGACAGCTGCGTAGAGGTGCCGTGCCTTGTCGACCGCAACGGCATAAATCCGTGCTACGTAGGCAACCTGCCGGAGCAGTGCGCCGCGATAAACCGCGTAAGCATAAATGTGCAGAATCTTACAATAATGGCTGCGGCCGAGCGCAAGAAAGAGTATATCTACATGGCGGCCATGATGGACCCGCATGCTTCGGCCGAGCTCTCAACAGACGAGATTATCAGCATGTGCGACGACCTTATAGAGGCGCACGGCGACTGGATGCCGAAATACAACTGAGTTTAAGCGGCATAAGGACTGCATCGCAGATTAAAGGTAGATTAAAACAGTTAATGCAAATCAATTTAACATTAAATATAAGGCAGCGCCAAAGGCGCTGCCTTATCTGTTTAGCAAATAAGAATATTAACTTTATAGGAATATAGCAAGTAAAGCTTTAATTTTAAGTTAGCGTGTGCGAGCCGTTAACCAAAATTTTTTTATAAATAAGAAAATTTCATTAAAACGACAAGGCTGTTGATGGTTGATGAGCCGAAACTGCGCAGAAAAGTACTTATAAGGCTATTAAGCTGCTTTGCAAAACTGACTGCGCACAGATGAGCGAAGATATATATCGGCATAGCTTATTAAACAAAATTATGACTGTACGCCGGCGCGGAAAATATATAAATTAGCGGCTGTTTTATCACAGCGAAAACCCTCCGCTTACATCAAGGACTTGGCCGGTTACAAACCCGTTTTCTGCAAAGAAGAGTGCCGCCGCCGCGACGTCCTGAGGCAGGCCCAGCCGCATAAGTGGAGTGTCATCCGCCAAGGCTGATTTATCTTCGTCGGAAAATGATGAAAGCATGTCGGTGTCAATAACGCCGGGACAAATGCAGTTAGCAGTTATGCCGGACGGGCCGACCTCCTTTGCCAGCGCGCGGGTAAGGCCTATAACAGCCGCCTTTGATGCGGAATAAACCGCCTCGCATGCGCCTCCTCTACGGCCCCATATAGAGGATATGTTTATTATGCAGCCGTCCTTTTTGTTTATCATGCGCGGCAGCACAGCGCGGCAAAGATTAAACGTCCCCTTGACATTTATACTCATTACCCTATCATATTCGGCGTCTGTCATGTCCTGCAAAAGGCCGTAATGCGAGACGCCGGCGTTGTTTATCAATATGTCGGGGGAAGAGGCGGGAAGATTGTTCATCATCTGAGCTACATCGTCTGTTCTTGAAACATCCGCGCTTATGCACTCGGCGCTTCCGCCACTTTCTAAAATTTTGCGGCACAGCGATAAAGCGGCGTCCAGGCTTTTGTTGTAGTTTATTATTACATGATATCCCGACTTTGCAAAAAGCTCGGCCGTTGCTGCGCCAATTCCGCGCGAAGCTCCTGTTATCAGTACTGATTTCAATTCTATTTTCCTTTCCGGCCTTAAGGCGCCATGTTTAATATTTTGCCGTCAGCCTGATGCGCAAATAATGCAAGTGTGCCGGCGCAGTATTCGGAAAATAAATAGCCGAATACCAAGCTGAGACGAGTGCCGCGGCTATCGGCTTTAAAAAAGAAAAAAGACGCATAACTGCGTAGGCAAGTTAATAGAGTTAAGAGTGACACACCTGCATCATGTGCTATCTTAAACTGCGGCAACGTGTAAAAAAACGCCGGCCGTAAAAGTATACGGCCGGCGCAGATGTACAGTTTAGTTAGATGTTTATTGCAGCCGTCTTAATCTTCAAGCTCAAAATTATATTCGGATATATTTACGACTCGGTTTTCAAGCCTTGATTTTTCTGCCGCAAAAGCCATAATGTGGCTGTAAACAGAATTACGAGCCGATGACAGCATATTTGTGCTCTTTGAGCGGACGTTGTTGATGAAGTCGGCAACTAAACGGTGGTCGCCGCCGCCGTGGCCGTGGATGTCCTCGTTTACGTTTACCGGAATATTGACGCAGAAAGGGTATTTATCCTGGTCTGGCTTTATAAATCCGGCGTTTTGGAATTTATACAAATTAATACTTGTAGTGGTGTCCTCAAGCTTTGCTTCAAGCTGTCCGTGAGAACCCATAAGCTTTATTGTACGGCTGATACCCTTTGTAAATCCGCACATAGTAAAGGCGACATTAACTCCATTTTCAAAATTTATAATGCTTACCTGATTATCGACGACATTATTGTCGCAGCGATGTACACACCTGCCGTACGGTCCTGTTTCAAGCGCCTTGGTTCGTGCATCGAGTGATGGGTCAAGGCTTACTACGTCGACCGGCCAAGCGGTATTTTTGCCGAGATAAAGCTTAGTAGCGTCATACGGGCAGTTGTCGCGGTACTTGCAGTCGTCGGTGCAGCGGTCGGTTGAGCCGTTCGGAGCGCTCTCTTTATTAAAATAATTCAGGCTGCCGAAAGATGCAACACTAACCGGCTTAGAGCCGACAAGATAATAAAGCAAATCCATATCATGGCAGCTTTTTGCAAGTATCATCGGAGAGGTCTCGTCGCTGTTGCGCCAATGTCCGCGTACAAAGCTGTGTGCCATATGCCAAAATCCCACATTTTCATTGTGCTGTATTGCGATAAGACGTCCAATCTCGCCGTCGTCAAGGAGCTGCTTTATCTTCTGGAATATTTCCGTAAAGCGCAGCACATAGCAAAGCGACAAAAGCACGCCCTTTTCTGCGGCGTGGTTTGCCATGGCGACGCATTCGTCAAGATTTGGCGACATGGGCTTTTCAAGCAGTATATCATAGCCGCAGTCAATAGCCATCATAGTGGGCTCATAATGCATCTGATCCTGTGTGCAGATGAAAGCGCAGTCGGCAATTTTACCGCGTGCAAAAAGCTCTGGATAGTCGGAAAAGCAATTTTCAGGCGCAATGCCGTATTTTTTAGCGTAAAGCTCGCGCCGTTCCTTTACCGGCTCAACAACTGCAACCATCTGTAATTCATCCGGGTGCTCCAGACTGTAGGTGGAATATTCATTTCCTCTGCCGCCGGCGCCTACCAGCACGGCTGTAACTTTTTTCATTTAAAACACCTCTATGGTAAATTTCAATAGTATTTTACTCAAAGATTATTATAAAGTCAATAAGATTAACAATTAATTGTTGACAGTAATTGGAAAGCGTTGTAAAATTAATTTATTAAATAAGGGAGGTTGTAAACCTATGAAAAAACTGCGTTTATTATTAAGTGCTATTGTAATAACCGCACTGGCAGCTACTACTATAATTACTACGACTGCAGCTATACCTGATGGCTCGGAAATAGGGCTGAATCTTCTTCCTGAGTCAGTTGACGAATTATATCCAGGAAATGGAAGTGAGGACGGATACACAGCTGCGCTAGATGATAACGGCCTTGCTTTGACATTTACCGAGGCAGGCGAGGCCAACGGCTTTGTACAGGTAAAATACACTTTTGGCGAAGCTGTTAATTTAAATCAGGCTCCAATTATAAGGATAAAGACGCATTTTACCCGTACTGACCCGGAAGAAAATTTGCCGCGCGTTAATTTAAGAATTAATTATACGACTTCGACCGGCGAAAGCAATTACATAATGATAAGCACCATGGATGATATTTTTGAGGTCACCAACGGTTCAATTAATACGGATATTGATACAACGATAAACGTCTTTGAGCTTCTTTATAACAACGACCTGCTCACGCCGGACGGCGTAATCATAATAGATGAAGTTTCTTACTGGATGGGCGGCGACGCAGGCCTTGTGCTCACATATGACTATTTATACTTTGAAAAGGGAACTCCTACAATAAACGGTGAAGAAACATCAACTTCTGAACTGTTCAGCAGCACGTCCTCTGCGGCTTCGACTGCTGCTTCGGGCAGTGATTCATCAGCTGCTTCTACTTCTGCATCCAGCAGTACTTCAAGAGCCAGCTCTTCTTCAAGGACTACCGGCGGAAATAGCGGCAGAAATGATGACAATAATATGGTTATGTGGATAGTAATCGGTGCTGTAGCGGCTGTTGTAGTTATTGCTGTTATTGTACTGATAGTTGTTAAGACAAAGAAATCGGGAGCTTCTGCGGAGATTACAGACAACAGCACAGATTCACCGGATGCTGGGGAGACGACAGAGGAAAAATCCGAAGACGACGCCTCAGAAAAAAAGGACGATGACGAAAAATAATCATTGAGTTAAACTGATTATATGTTTTATCAGCTTAATATGATTAAAAAATCCCCCGGTTTTACTGGGGGATTTTAATTATTGCGCTCTTAAGCTGAAAAACGCCTGCAGAAACTGATATAGATAGAAAAAGCTTTAGAAATGACTCTTGAAGAAAGCAGATATCTATCAAATGAAAAAATATATTGGCTTCAACCCGCGGTCTATTATTTAGCAGTTTGCGTGTGTAGGGAAATGTCACACAACTATATAATTTAGGGTTATTTGAGAATGTAAATCTGTCAAACTGGCATATGATAAACATACATGTCCGAACCGCCCGCGGTTTGAAAATAATCTGATATTCGTATATAATATTATACAACTGAAAAGCTTGATAAATGCGATATTCATTTATGGGAGATATGATTGCAAATTACAATAACGCCGAAGAAAAATAATAGAGGATAAAAGTGCGGCTCTTTAATACAATAGCGATTACCATGATGATTTTTTCACTTTGTAACATACTTGTGTTTATGAATATGGAAAGACGACAGGATAAGGCGGTGAATTAATTGTATAATCCCCATCTTGAGACATTCCTGCGTGTGGCCGATGCGGGCAGCTTTAACAAGGCAGCAGAAGAGGCATATATTACTCCCACTGCGGTTATAAAGCAGATTAATCTGCTTGAAGATTCGTTAGGGGTAAAGCTTTTTGACAGGACACATAGAGGACTAATACTTACAAAAGCGGGAAGGTCTTTGTACCAAGACGCAAAATATATTATTCAGTATTGCAGAGATTCTGTAACGCGTGCCAAAAACGCCATGCAGGAGGATATAAACGTTATACGGATTGGAAGTTCACCCATGACGCCCGCCCAGCTTTTAATGCAGCTATGGCCTAAAATTCAAGAGCGTTGTCCCGATATTAAATTTCAAATTATTCCATTTGAAAACACGCCGGAAAACGCACGCGAAATTTTAGGGAATTTAGGGAAAAATATTGACGTGGTGGGTGGCATTTTCGATGAAACTATGCTTGACCTAAGGCGTTGTGCAGGACTGGAGCTATCACGCGAGCCATTTTGCTGCGCCGTTTCTATTCATCACAAACTGGCGGCAAAAGATAAGCTTCAAGTCTGCGATTTGTATGGAGAAAATCTTCTGTTAATGCACAGGGGCTGGAGCCGCTATGTCGATGAGCTGAGGGATGATTTATGGAAAAATCACGACCAAATTAATATTATAGATTTTGACTTTTACAATATGAATGTTTTTAACCGATGCGAAAACAGTAATGACGTGCTGTTAGCCTTTCCCGGCTGGGCAAATGTCCATCCACTTTTAAAGGTTATTCCTGTTGAATGGGAGCATAGTATTCCTTACGGACTATTACATGCTAAGCAGCCATCTGAGACAGTAAGCAAATTTCTTACAGCAGCAAAATCGGCGGCGAAAGGAAAAGAAATAAAGAGTTAAAACCTTTAGGTATAAACTGATAAACAAAACGAGACTTCTGATGAGGTCTCGTTTTGTTTATAATACAGGCAGAAAGAAAAACGGCAGGTGAAAAGATTGAAAAAGACGGCTTTTATTATGGGAATTTTGTGGCTGCTGTTATGCCTTGCCGGATGCGGCGCAAATCAAGAAGGGGAAAACGGCAATGCTGTGCAATCGGCAAACAATGGACAGGCGGGAAAAATGGAAAGCTCAATACAGTCAGTGCAAGACTCAAATGAGCCGTATACGGCAGATACTAAAATATCGGATGTAATAAACGATGACGTTTTTGGAGATTATGGCAGGCTTATATTTCCTGTCGATTCGGGATATTACAGCGGCAATACGCTTGGTGAGCTAAAGCTTACATGGTATAACAACATTGACGCTGATAAAACAGTAGAGATTGCCAATTACCTAAAAAGCCGCGCTGCTTCTGGACAGACAGTGTTTTATGATATTTATACTGACGAGGAAAAGGCGGCCGATCCCAATAAAGAGGATACGGGACTGTTTTTCTTTAAGGGAAATTCTGGCGAAAGATTTGCAGTTTGCAACGCGGGCGGTGGATTTGCTTATGTTGGAGCAATGCAGGACAGCTTTCCGCATGCGCTCGAATTGTCGAAAAAAGGGTATAATGCCTTTGCTCTGATTTACCGGCCGGGCGCCCAAACCGCCTGTGAGGACCTTGCGAGGGCAATCAGCTTTATTTTTGAGCACGCGGCCGAGCTTGAAGTAAATACAGACAGCTATTCTCTTTGGGGCGGATCTGCTGGTGCAAGAATGGCGGCGTGGCTCGGCTCTTATGGGCCGGCAGCATTTGGCGGAGATAATTTGCCGAAGCCTAAGTCGGTGATTATGCAGTATACAGCTCACAGCGATTACAGCCAAGATGATCCGCCAACATATGTCTGCGTAGGTGAAAACGACTCAATCGCGAACTGGCGTGTAATGAAACAGCGAATAGACAGTCTGGATGCGCTCGGCATTGATACTGAATTTCATGTATACCCAAATCTCGGCCACGGTTTTGGACTTGGAACAGGAACTTCAGCGGAGGGCTGGCTCGACGACGCGGTAAATTTTTGGGAAAAGCATATGAATTAGGCAAAGGAAGATAGCAATGAATAATTTTATTTTTGAAAATACAACAAAGGTATATTTTGGAAAAGGCTGCGTAAAAGAATACCTGAACTGCCTGACAAAGGACTATACCGGTACTATAATGCTTGCCTATGGCGGTGGTTCAATTAAGAAAAATGGAATTTATGACGAAGTTACCTCCATTTTAAAAGAGTCGGGCAAAAGCATAATAGAGTTTTCCGGCATAACGTCTAATCCGACTTATAAGAAGGTGCTTGAAGGTGCAAAAATAGCGAGAGAAAATCATGTGGAGCTACTCCTTGGGATTGGCGGCGGCAGCGTAATGGACTGCTGTAAGGCAATCTCTATTGCCGCCAGATACAACGGCGATGCATGGAATGATTTTTGGATGCATTCGGGAGTTTTTGATTTTGAGCCCCTGCCCCTCGGCGTAATTGTTACAGTTGCGGGCACCGGCAGCGAGTGCAACGGCGGAGCGGTTATTACTAATGAGGAGGTGAAAATTAAAACAGGCAGAGATTATCCAAAATGCAACCCAAAGTTTGCACTGCTTGACCCAACATACACATACAGCGTTCCAAAACAGCAGATGATATCCGGCGGATTTGACATCCTTTCTCATATTATGGAAACCTATTTCAGCGAGCCGGACGATGACAATGTTTCTGATGACATTTCTGAGGCCCTTATGCGCAGCGTAATACGCAATCTGCGCGCTGCGGTTAAAAATCCGGAGGATTACACCGCAAGAAGCAACCTGATGTGGGATGCGACAATGGCGGAAAACCGTATTATCAAACTGGGTAAGCGCACTGACTTTGAATGCCACCAGATGGAGCATCAGCTGGGAGCATATACAAACTGTAACCACGGCGCTGGGCTGGCTGTACTTCATCCAGTATATTACCGCCATATTTGTAAGGCGGGCAAGTCAAAATTTGCCCGTTTTGCCACTAAGGTTTGGGGAATTGAAGCAGAAAACAAATCCCAAGCAGAGTTGGCAAACGCCGGAGTCGACGCCCTTGCCGATTTTATTAAAGAAATCGGACTGCCGACAACGCTTCGGGAATTGGGTGTTACAGAGCAGACAGATATTAAAAAAATTGCCTATTCATGCAATATTGTATCAGGCAGCTATAAAAAAATGACGCACGAAGAAATTATTGAAATTTTTATGGAATGTTTTTAACTTAGAAAGGAGATAATTACTATGAAAAAATTGACAGCATTATTTATGAGCATGCTGCTGGTTTTTGGCCTTGCCGCCTGCAGCAATCAAGGGAGCGGCGGTTCTGCCGCCTCTAACTCAGCGTCCGGCAGCTCGGGAGCTTCGTCGCAGGCAGATGCGTCGTCTTCTGCCACGACAGGCCAAATCGGTGGCAAAGTGCTGGTTGTTTACTTTTCAGCCACTGGAAATACGGAAGAGGCCGCAAATTATATCGCAGCGGCGACCGACGCCGACGTTTTTGAACTTGAGCCAGCAGAGCCGTATACTGATGCAGATTTAAACTGGACAGACGATGAAAGCCGTGTTGTGCGCGAGCACGATAATCCGGATGAAAGAGATATTGAGCTTGTATCGGCAACGGTTTCCGACTGGGATTCATATGATACAGTATTTATCGGATATCCCATCTGGTGGGGCATCGCAGCGTGGCCGGTAAACGGGTTTATTGAGGCCAACGACTTTACGGGGAAAACAGTTATTCCTTTCTGCACTTCATCAAGTTCCGGCTTAGGTCAAAGCGGAACGCTGCTGGAAGAGCAGGCAGGAACTGGAAACTGGCTGGAGGGACATAGATTTTCATCCAGTGTTTCTGAGGAAGATGTTCAGCAGTGGGTTGAAAGCTTAGGACTGTAATTTATGCGTTTGAGGTGAAGGAGGCGCTCTTTTTGAAAAGAATTATTGCGCTGCTTTTTCTGGGAATATTTACATTTACTCTTACCGCTTGCAGTAGTACGGGAGAATCTGCAGTGAATCAGGTAAGTGAGGCAGGAAGAGAAATACAAAGCGAAGCAAATTCTAATGTCTTAATCGCCTATTATAATGGCGAAAGCGGAGATTCCGTAAAAAATGCCGCCTCCCTGCTGGAAGAAACTGTGGGCGGCGACATGTTCTCAATCGGAGAAAGCGCCGATAAGGACTTTTCCAAATACGAGTTTATATTGTTAGGATTTGCCGGAGAAAATAGTACTTTGCCTGACGCTATCCAAAGTTTTTTAAGTGACCATGATTTTGGAGCAAAAACTATATTCCCCTTTGTATCAGGTAAAGAGAATGATTCGAGCTTAATTTTATCAGCTATTTCTGATTTACAGCCCGGTGCATTGCTGGGGGAAAGCGCACTGATATTTTCCGGTACTACGGAAGATAACAGTCAGGAAATTATCCAGTGGAGCAGCAATCTGCCAATTTCTGATTATGCTCCCACCCCAGAAATCGGGACAGGAAATACGGTTGCTACGGCGACAATTACTCCTCATGAACAGCAAGTGCTGTATTTATGGGAGGAAGGCAATGTGCCAGCTGTTACAGAATATACCGTTAATAACAGGAATTATTCAGACGATCCGGATTTTCGGCCGTATATTACCAGCTTTCCTGTTTCGAATGGAGTTACAGTTAAGGGCGCCGTATTAATTTGTCCCGGCGGCGCTTTCCAATTTCGCAGCGACCAACCGGAAGGCGTGGATGTTGCCGAAGCTTTGAGCGAACTGGGATATCAAAGCTTTGTGGTAGATTATCGACTGCGTCCCTATACTCAGCAGGAGGGCGCGCTTGATTTGGCACGTGCCGTAAGATTTGTCCGCGCTCATGCCGAAGAATACGGAATTGATGAAAAGGACATTGCTGTAATGGGATTTTCGGCAGGCGGTATTTTAAGCGGAGAAATGTTGTTAAACTTCGGTGGAGAAATAAACGGCACGGCACTGGATACGTCATATGTGCCAGATAAGTTGGATGAGATTTCTGCCGATGCCGCTGCCTGCGGAATGATTTATTCATTCTACGGCCGTCTCAGCGTGGGGACTACAGATGTAGAGCTGCTGCGCTCCGGAGACCTGCCGCCCACTTTTTATTGCTATGGCACCCGCGATCCGTTTTATAATCAGTTTTTGGCAAATGAAGATGCGGCCGAACAAGCCGGTGTAGCCGTGGAACGGCTGCAGCTTGATAATATGCCGCACGGCTTTGGCGCCAGAGGCGGCTGGATTCCTACTTATGATGAATGGCTGGAAAAAATATTTAATAACAATAATATATAGCTATATATCACGGCAGGAATTTATTATAAGAATTACAACTAACATAAAAAATATAAAGTTTTGTCGTAATTTACGTATTTAAAGAGTATGCTTTGCTAAATCCGAAAGAATACTGCGCTGCCTGCGGGCACCGCAGTATTTAAACTTCTTCCTATAGGCGATGCCGCTTTAAACAGATACTGCTGCCAACATTATTCGCAGTAGTGATTTATATGCGATTATAAAAACAAAAGTATAAGGACTCTATTCGGAGGCAACTTTTACAGGAGCGTGGGAAAGCTAATCCGAGATGTAATAAAAAAGGAGCGTATAATGGACAGACCATATGTAATTTGCCATATGCTTACCTCACTGGACGGGAAAATTGACGGGGAATATATGAGCTCAGATATATGTGTACCCGCACTTAAGGCATATGGCGAACTTAGAAATTTTTATAAGTGTCAGGCAGTACTTTATGGAACAACTACTATGGCACAAGGCTATTCAGATGGATTAGTCAAAAATTTGCCTGTTAGTGATGAGAAACATCCTATAGAGGACTATATAGCTGTGGCCGACGCAAACAACTATATTATTTCGCTTGATCCTAAAGGCGAGCTTGGCTTTCACTCAAATTATATACAAAGGAAAAACCGGCCAAAATCTCATGTGATAGAGGTGCTGACAGAAGGTGTGACAAACGACTATCTTTCATATCTGCGGGAGCTTAATATTTCTTATCTTTTCGCGGGTAAAAAAGAAATCGACTGCCGCCTTTTGTTAAATAAGCTTTACAGAATATTTGCTATAAAACGTATAATGGTTGCAGGCGGAGGTATTACAAATTGGTCGTTTGCTGTAGAAAATTTGATAGATGAATTAAGTCTTGTAATTGCGCCGGTAGCCGACGGAAACAACACATCTGCTTCAATATTTGAACGGGCCAAAGACTTGCCCCTTAAGACTACTGTTTCATTTAAAATAAAAGAGGCAACGCCGCTTGAGTGTGGAATTCTCTGGCTGCGTTACCTGACAGAATAACAAATATATTTTAGTATTATACAGATAAATCTTAAAAATTTGTTATAATGCTTTGTAACATAATAAAAGAAGAATGGAAGGAGCATATTATGAAAGCACTGCTTGTTAACGGAAGTCCTAGGGCCAAAGGCTGCACTTATACCGCTCTGACAGAACTAAGCAAAGCGCTGGAGGCAGAGGGTGTTGAGACGGAGATAATTCATGTGGGTAATATGGATATTCACGGCTGTACTGCCTGCCGGAAATGCCGCGCTCCCGGCAATAGCAACGGCAAATGTATATTTAACGACATTGTAAATGAAGTTGCACCAAAGCTTGCTGAGGCTGATGCATTTGTTATAGGTTCCCCTGTGTACTATGCTTCACCCGCCGGTGGAGCAGTAGCCTTTATGGACAGATTATTTTTCAGCACGATTAACATAGATAAGACCATGAAAGTCGGCGCTGCTGTTGTATCATGCCGGCGCGGTGGCAGTACAGCGGCCTTTGATATGCTCAATAAATATTTTACCATAAGCGGCATGCCCATTGCTAGCAGCCAATACTGGAACATGGTTCATGGCGGTACTCCCGAAGAAGTTTTAGAAGATAAAGAAGGGCTTCAGACCATGCGTACCCTTGGCCGAAATATGGCGTTTCTTATAAAAAGCATTCGTATGGGCAAAGAAAAGATGGGTCTGCCGGAAAAAGAAGCCGCCATTTTCACAAGCTTTCATCACTAGGGAGGAAGACATGCAATATGCAGAAAAGAATTTTAGGAAACGGGCTTAAAGTGTCTGCACTTGGACTTGGCTGTATGGGATTTTCCCATGCCTACGGCGCTCCTACTAATAAAAAAGACGCGCTTTATCTTATTTCTCAGGCAGTGGAGATGGGATATACTTTTTTTGATACTGCCGAAGTTTACGGCACGCCCGACGACCCGCATCAAAACGAAGTGTTGGTAGGTGAAGCGCTGAAAAATTGCAGAAATCAGGTTGTTATTTCCACAAAGTTTGGCATTCGCTTTGATATGGACAGCAGCAAAGTCAATAAGCCGCTTGTGCCGGATTCGCGGCCGGAGGTTATACGCGCTTCAGCAGAGGCATCACTGAAAAGACTGGGCACCGATTATATTGATATCTACTATCAGCATCGTCCTGACCCCTAAGTTCCCATAGAGGAAGTGGCAGGTATGATGTCGGATTTGATAAAAGAGGGCAAAATACTTCATTGGGGGCTCTCAGAAGCGGATGAAAACACCATTCGGCGCGCTCACGCTATCTGCCCGGTAACGGCGGTTCAGAGCCGCTATTCCATGATGGCGCGCTGGCACGAAAAATTGTTCCCCACTCTGGAAGAGCTTAACATTGGATATGTGGCCTTTTCGCCGCTTGCAAACGGATTTTTGAGTACAAAATATGGTAAGGACACAAATTTTGAGGCGCAGACCGATTATAGGAGTATAATGCCGCAATTTGCGCCTAAATCAGCAGAGCAGAATAAAGAGCTGCTTGAGCTTCTTAAAAAAACAGCAAAAGAGAAAAATGCCACACCCGCACAGATTTCTCTTGCATGGATGCTCTGCAAAAAGCCGTATATTGTACCTATTCCCGGCACAAGGAAATTAGAACGACTTCGTGAAAACGCCGCTGCTGCCGAAATCAGCTTAACTTCGCAGGAGGTAGGTAAATTAGACGCAGCGCTTGACAGCATGAAAATGTCCGCAGTTTTTGGCGGAACAAAATAAATTTGAAAAGGAGCAATATAAGCATGAGAAAAAATTTTGGAGCAAAAACATGGATGTATCCGCTGCCTGTGCTGATTGTGGGCAGCTATGACGAAAATGGGAATGCCGATGCCATGAACGCCGCATGGGGCGGAATTTACGATGCAAACCATGTAATCCTTTGCCTAAGTGCAGGGCATAAGACAACAAAGAATATCATGGAAAGAAAGGCTTTCACCATAAGCTTTGCAGATGCCGCTCATGTGGCAGCATGCGACTATGTGGGCATTGTTTCCGGCAACAATACGGACGACAAAATGGAAAAGGCGGGCTTTACTACTGAAAAGAGCAGCTTTGTAGACGCTCCGGTGATTTGTGAATTGCCTATGGCGCTGGAATGCCGTCTTGTCAAGGTAAATGAAGACGGCAATATTATTGGAGAAATAGTCAATGTGAGCGCAGATGAAAGCATTCTGGGCGAAGATGGACTGATTGACGCCGAAAAACTCCGGGCAATCTCTTTTGACGCGGTTCACAATAATTATCTTGTATTGGGAGAAAAGGTAGGAAATGCATTTGAAGACGGGAAATCATTGAGATAATCGCCCTGCAAAAATTTAAAAGCACATTTGCCTTTTAAAAGTATTGAGCCTTATATTTTTGCTCAATCAGATGCATGCACCTAGATTTTGCAAACAGGTTAGGCTAAAAAATATAAAAATAAAAACGGAGGAATTAATCATGGAATATGTAACCTTAAACAATGGAATAAAAATGCCGGTATTGGGCTACGGCGTATATCAGGTATCTAATGAAGAATGCGAGCGCTGCGTTTTGGACGCAATAAGCGTTGGTTACCGATCTATTGATACGGCACAGGCTTACGGGAATGAGGAAGCAGTAGGAAAAGCCGTTGCAAAATGCGGAGTGCCACGCGACAAGCTTTTTATTACAACAAAGGTATGGATTAGCAACGGCGGCTATGAAAAGGCAAAAGCATCGCTTTTGCAGTCTCTGCATAAGCTTCAGACAGAGTATATTGACCTCGTACTGATTCATCAGCCCTTTAATGATTATTACGGTACCTACCATGCTATGGAAGAGGCATACAAAGAAGGCTGGATTCGCGCTATAGGTGTTTCAAACTTCTATCCTGACCGCCTGATTGATTTATGCAATTTTGTAGAAATTAAACCGGCTGTTAATCAGGTAGAGACGCATATATTCCAGCAGCAAAAGACAGCTCATGAATATATGAAAAAATACGGCGTACAGCACGAGTCATGGGGTCCGTTTGCAGAGGGACGCAAAGATTTCTTTACAAACCCCGTACTTAAGGAAATTGGGGAAAAATATGGTAAAAGCGCAGCGCAAACCGCCCTTCGTTTCCTTATTCAGAGCGATGTTGTGGTTATCCCAAAATCAACCCATAAGGACAGAATGATTCAGAATATTGATGTATTTGATTTTGCCTTAGACGAAAAGGACATGGCGGCAATTCAGGCCTTAGATGAAAATGAAAGCCTGTTCTTTTCACACTATGACCCGGCCACAGTGGAAATGCTTACGAGTCTGCACAGATAAGGAGAGCGCATTTATATGAAGCGCATACTTGCATTAACGATTGTGGCGGCTCTGGCCTTTTTAATTGCTTCCTGCCAGAACAGCGAAGATATTGCAGCATTTTCCAAAGAATCTTCATCTATAGGAAACACCTCATATCTTACATCGGAGGATGATATGGCAATCTCTGCTGAGGGCGGACTAAATGCAGAACAAATATTAAACGGTGAAGAGGGAGATATTCATTACAGCTATTATCTTCCGGAAGGTTACGGTATAGGACGGGAGTATCCGCTTGTGGTTACTATGCCCGGCTATGACATGATGTGGTTTGGAGAAGAATCCTCTGGCAGCAATTTGAGCTGGCGCGGTTTTCTGTCTTGGACAGAGCTTTCAGAAGATATGATAGTTGTTTCTGCCCAGCTTACAGATTGGGGCGAGAAATCTGCAAGGCAAGCGATTGAGCTAACGGAATATTTTTTAAAAAATTTTTCAGTTGATGTTGACAGAGTATACGCGGCCGGTTATTCGGCAGGCGGGGAGACAATGTCACGAGCAGTATCTATGCGGCCTGATTTATATGCCGCTTACCTGCACGGCGCCTCTCAATGGGACGGCGAATATTTGCCAATAGCGGAAAACAATGTTGCCGTATATATTTTCATGGCTGAGGGCGATGAATATTATGGCTCTCAAAAAGCACGGGATGCATATAATAATCTTTACAAAGCCTATGCTGACATAGGCCGTACTGAGGAGCAGATTAACGAACTGCTCATGCTTCAAATACCCGACAATGAATATTTTAACAGCCGTGGAATTTACAATTATCATGGCGGCGGAAATATTTTATTTGAAGATGAAACAATTTTGAATTGGATTATCTCCCACAGCAAAGGGGTATAGGCTTGCGTTTATGTCAATTGCAAAAGGCAAAATTCCATTAAAATAAATGCAATTTTTTGTCATTCGATTTGTCAAACTGACGGCACATGGGGTTCGGCTTGTAAAAGCAGTGTTATCAGTCGTGACTTAATTCATCCCAGCTGACTTAAAAGTGTGCAATGTTTGCAACTTCTGCATCAAAAGCATGAAGTGACAAAGAAACTTGTAAGCAGATTTTCCTTGTATTTAGGAATGTGGAAAGCTTTAAGATTAAATGGGCTAAAATTTAAAATCCGGCGTGTAATTTGACACGCCGGATTAATTTATTTTGCTTGCTTAACTATAAAATATCGAATAAAAACATAAAATTTTGCAGCAGATAATCGCATTTTAAGGCATAGCCATTAATAAAGAGTAATACCTAAATGTAAATTCACAGATATGTAAAAATTATTAAGCAATAATCAGGAAGATACTTACTTGCCAAAAAATTTTATGCAAACAAAACATTTGAATAAGATTATAGCAGCTATTTTTGCTTAGATGTCGAAACTTTTATAATCATCTCGGCAAAAACTTAGAGGAATTATTTAAACATTTCTCAAACAATTGACCAATTAAAAAATGATAATTGGCATCTGTTTTTGAGAAAGCCAAATCATTGCCAGTACTTGCTGTTAAGGCTGCGATATCTCACAGCTTCCGAGATGTGCATTAGCTCGATGGTTTCGCTGCCAGCCAAATCTGCAATAGTGCGCGCTACTTTTATAATCCTGTCATATGCTCTGGCCGAAAGCGACAGTGAGTCAAATGCGGAATGTATAAATTTTTCCGCCTGATTAGAAAGCAGGCAGTGTTTCTCTTTTAGCCCCGCGCTCATGTTGGCATTGCAGGTGCAGCCGCTGCCAGAAAAACGGTCGATTTGTATTTTTCGGGCGGCAGTTACGCGCTTTCTTATGCTTTCGGAGCTTTCACCGCCGCTGTACTGACTCAGCTCTTCATACTTAATTGCGGGAACTTCGATATGCATGTCGAGTCTGTCAAGCAGCGGGCCGGATATGTGCCCCAAATAATTCTGCACGCTTTTCCGGCTGCACCGACAGGTATGACTGGCGTCACCGAAAAATCCGCACGGACAGGGGTTCATTGCCGCAACAAACGAAACAGAGCAGGGATATGATACCGAGCCGCTTGCGCGGGATATTGTAATTTTTCCGTCCTCCAGCGGCTGACGCAGCGATTCAATAGTCTGTTTTGAAAACTCCGGCAGTTCATCTAAAAACAGTACGCCGTTATGTGCAAGCGACAGCTCGCCCGGCCGCGGTATAGTGCCGCCTCCGGATAATCCAGCCGATGAAATGGTATGGTGGGGTGAGCGGAATGGCCGCTCAAAAATAAGCGGCACACCGGCCGGCAGCAGTCCGGCTATAGAGTATATTTTGGTTGTCTCTACTGCTTCTTCAAAGCTCATTTCGGGAAGTATGGACGGCAGCCTTTTTGCCAGCATGCTCTTGCCGGAGCCGGGCGGACCTATCATAAGTACGTTATGACCTCCGGCAGCGGCAATCTCAAGCGCGCGCTTTGCCGTCTCTTGCCCCTTAACATCGGCAAAATCTAAATATTTAGGACTCTGCGATAGCGGATAATCTCCCTCTTTAATGGGCGCCAGCGCCGTTTCGCCCTTTAAATGAGACAAAAGCTCGCTTACCGTTTTAACGGCATATATTTCAATGCCCTTGACGATAGAGGCTTCGGCGGCGTTGTCATATGGGATATAAAACTGCTTAAATCCGCACTCGGCGGCGTGCAGCGCCATTGGAAGTATGCCCTTAGCCGGGCGAATGACCCCGTCCAGCGACAGCTCGCCGATAAATACGGCGTCGTCAAGACCGGCGTCAAGCTGGCGCGAGGCTTTCAGCAGTGAGATAAGCACCGGCAAATCGTAAATAGGACCTTCTTTGCGTATGTCCGCCGGAGCAAGATTTATTGTTATTCGGCTTACAGGATACTCAAAGCCTGAATTTTTTAACGCAGAACGCACCCTGTCTTTAGACTCTTTAACGGCGGCGCCGGGCAGGCCGACTATGTCAAAGGACGGCAGTCCCTGCGTTAAGTCGCATTCGACGTTAACGGTAAAAGCGTTTAACCCGAATAAACCGATGCTGTAAAGCTTTGAAAACATACCGCACCTCTCAATTTCGTAAAAATTAATGTAATTAGAGCCGTCACGCGTTCACTGCCAAATGATGCCGCAATAAAATAAAAAGCATAGCGTGGCGCGCTATGCTTTAGATATTAAGCCGTGATAAAGCGGTCGGCCTTTGACTTGACTATGCCCACATACAGCAAACTACCCAATATCACGCAGGGCGCGAGTTGGCCAAGCGCCACAAATAGAATATTAAGCCATAGCGACGCGCTGTCTACAAAAGCGAGCTCTGTACCTATAACAAATGCGTTTACCACAACGGGCGGAATTGTCGCAAGAAATGGGATTTTTATTCCATGCGGCCAAATGCGGAATTTTATATCACGCAAAAAGTAAGACAGCACAGCAGCAACAAGCGTTGCGGACGAACCGATGACAATATCGAGTGCGCCGAGTATGTTGGCGCCCGTCGCCACGCCTACGGCGTTAGAAAGCACGCAGCCTATAAACAGTCCGGGTATTGCCGCAGGGGTAAATACCGGAAGAATGGTGAGCGCTTCGGATATCCTAAACTGTACAGGTCCAAACGCCAGCGGCTGTATTAAAAGTGTCGCTATTGTATAAAGCCCGGCTATAACAGCCGCCGTGGCTATATATAGAGCGTATCTCTGCTTTTTGCTTTTACGCTCCATGCCTGTATTTGATTTTAAAGACATTGTTTATAATTACTCCTCACTTTAAACTATTTTTACCGGCGTGCCGAGATGTGGCAGAAGTCAACGCCGTATTTATTGTCAGGCAAAGTTTAGCAGGACAAACAGTTTTTATTTGTTGTCCTTATCTTTATCTTTTTCCTTATCCTTTTCTTTGCCCTTATCCTTGCTCTTTGATTTTTTGTCGTCGTCGGCTTCATCATCTGAATTTGAGGACGGGGCATTTGGGTCCTTTTCCACCTGTACGCGCTCAATGCGCTTATCCTCCACACTCTTTATTGTGAAGATATATCCGCAGGTTTCAACGCTGGCGTTTTCGCCCTCAACGGGTACGCGGCCGAGCATCGACATTATCATACCGCCCAGCGTGTCATATTCGCCCTCCGGCAGCTCTACGCCGAGTATCTCCTCTACCTCTTCTATATCGGTGGTGCCGTCCATCGTGAACATGTCGTTGCCGATAACCTCAATATCCTCTGTTTCGTTGTCGTATTCATCCTGCATATTGCCGACTATCGACTCCAGCAAATCCTCTATGGTGACAAGACCGGCGGTGCCGCCGTATTCATCAACAACAATGGACATTTGTATATGCTTTGCCGTCATTTCCTGGAATAGGTCGCCGCAGCGTTTAGATTCCGGCACAAAGTACGCCGGACGCATGAACTTGTCTATAATATCGCTGTCGTTCGGCATTTGTTTACCGACATATCTCAGAAGATCCTTTACATAAACAATGCCTACTATGTTGTCTATATCCTCATCGAACACCGGCAGACGCGAGTAGCCGTTTTCAATGGCCTCCTTAAGAAGAAAGTCAAGCGAATCTGATTTATCAACCGCACATATGTCGGTGCGGTGGGTCATAACGTCGGCCGCAACTATATCGTCAAATTCAAAGACATTTATTATCATGTCTTTCTGGCTGCTCTCAATAGCGCCCTTTTCCTCCGCAACATCGGCCATCATACGTATATCCTCTTCCGTTACATGCTCCTCGTTGGCGTTGGGGTCTATGCGTAAAATTTTAAGAACAATGTTTGTAGATGCCGAAAGCAGTTTTACAAAGAATTTTAAAAAGCTTTTTACAAATAATAAAATTCCGACTACTCTAAAAGATATTGCCTCACTCTTCTGCATAGCAATCTTTTTAGGCACAAGCTCGCCGAGTACCAGAGAGAAGTAAGAGATTATAATGGTAACCAGCACCAGCGACACGCCGTTTATAATGCTTATGGCCGTCGGAGATTGAAGGTTGAGAAGACCTTGTATCCAAGTGGCCAGCGGGTCGCTGAAATTGTCGGCAGCAGATGCAGATGTTAAAAATCCTGCCAAGGTTACGCCTATCTGTATTGTAGACAGAAAGCTTGATGAATCAGAAGTAAGCTTAAGCAGTTTTTTTGCCTTTTTGTTGCCTTCTTCCGCCATGCGCTTTATCTTGTTGTCGTTGACAGATATAATAGCAATTTCGCTCATAGCAAAAAAAGCATTAATAAGTATAAGTACAAAAAGCAGTACAATTTTTAAAATTATACTAACAGGGCCATCGTCCATATATTACTCCATTCTCCGCGAAGCGGATTTATTTAGATTTTGGGCTTTGCATTTTACTGCATTAATCCCATTATATATTAATACATATATAATACTTTTTTTATCGCTTTTTGTCAAAGGCAATTTAAATAATTATGCTTAAATAAAAGCCAGCAGTAAAGTAAAACAGGGTGGTGAACAGAAAAAGCGGCTGTTTTCAAAAAAATATAGGCCAAAATAGAAATATTTGTGGGATTTTTCAAAAAATTAACAGTTATAACTGTTTACAATACAATTTAAAAGTGCTAAAATAAATCGGAGTATGTTAAATAGGAGGAAAAATACACATGGTTATGAGAAAAAAAGGTACCATGGATGGTAACTCGGCAGCGGCATACGTATCGTATGCGTTTACAGATGTTGCCGCAATTTATCCGATAACCCCCTCCTCCAACATGGCGGAGGAGACAGATAAAATGGCAGCGGCGGGCGCAAAGAACCTGTTTGGCCGTCCTGTCAAGATTGTGGAGATGCAGTCAGAGGGCGGTGCCGCCGGCGCTGTTCACGGCTCGCTTGCCGCGGGTGCATTGACCACCACATATACGGCGTCACAGGGCCTGCTCCTTATGATACCGAATATGTACAAAATCGCCGGTGAATTGCTTCCGGGCGTTATAAACGTTTCGGCGAGAGCCATAGCATCGCACGCTCTTTCAATATTCGGCGACCATTCGGACATTTATGCATGCCGCCAGACGGGCTTTGCAATGCTTTGCTCCACAAACCCGCAGGAGGTAATGGACCTCGGCGCAGTGGCGCACCTTGCAGCCATAAAGGGCAGACTCCCCTTTATGCATTTCTTCGACGGTTTCCGTACATCTCACGAGATTTCAAAAATAGAGAAGTGGGACTATGCCGATCTTGACGAAATGCTGGACAAGGAAGCATTAAGAGAGTTCCGCAACCGTTCTCTCAATCCTGAATCACCGGCGCAGAGAGGTACTGCCCAGAACCCTGACGTATTCTTCCAGGCAAGAGAAGCTTCCAACACTTATTATGACAACATAATAGGCGTAACAGAAGAATACATGAACAAAGTAAACGAGAAAATAGGCACAAATTACAAGCTCTTTAACTACTATGGCGCACGCAATGCTGAGCATGTCATAATAGCTATGGGCTCTGTAAACGACACTATAGAAGAGACAATAGATTATCTTAATAAAAACGGCGGAAAGGTCGGACTTGTAAAGGTAAGGCTGTACCGTCCGTTCTCTGCAAAGCACCTTATCAGCGCATTGCCGAGCAGCGTTAAGAAAATTTCCGTGCTTGACAGGACTAAGGAACCCGGTTCAATAGGCGAGCCGCTGTATCTGGATGTTCTGGCTGCCCTTGCTGGCTCTAAGTTTGAGGGTGTGCCGGTATATACCGGACGTTACGGTCTCGGCTCTAAGGATACGACTCCGGCTCAGATTATAGCCGTTTACCGCAATATGGAAAAGGCTCGTCCAAAGAAGCGCTTTACAATAGGCATTGAGGACGACGTTACCAACCTTTCACTGCCGGTTAAGGAGAATCCGGACACCACTCCGCGCGGTACGCACTCCTGCAAATTCTGG
The DNA here is from genome assembly GCA_030842085.1 of Bacillota bacterium. Lineage (GTDB taxonomy): Bacteria > Bacillota > Clostridia > Oscillospirales > Acutalibacteraceae > Timburyella. The sequence goes on from JAUUSE010000003.1 coordinate 64,238, forward strand.
GGTCTTGGCTCTGACGGCACCGTCGGCGCGAACAAGAATTCCATTAAGATTATAGGTGATAATACCGACATGTATGCACAGGGTTATTTTGCTTACGACTCTAAAAAGTCGGGCGGTGTTACCATTTCCCACCTGCGCTTCGGCAAGAAGCCCATTAAGTCTGCCTACTATGTAAATAAGGCCGACTTTGTCGCCTGCCACAACCCCTCATATGTCGACAAGTACGACATTGTTGAGGACATTAAGCCGGGCGGAATATTCCTGCTTAACTGCGCTTGGGACGAAGCGGAGCTTGATAAGCACCTGCCGGCCAAGATGAAGCAGTATATAGCTAAAAACGATATTAAGATGTATACAATAAACGCTACGCAGATAGCTAAGGACTTAGGCCTTGGCGGACGCGTAAACACGATACTTCAGTCGGCGTTCTTCAAGCTGGCCAAGATAATACCGGCAGAGACGGCTGTTGACCTCATGAAAAAGGCAGCAACGAAGTCCTACGGCAAGAAGGGCGAGCAGGTTGTCGCCATGAACCACAACGCTATAGACAGCGGCATGCAGAATGTTAAGAAGGTAAACGTTCCGGCCGAGTGGGCTAAGGCGAAGGACGAAGTGGTCGAGGTTAAGGCTGCCGGCGACAATCAGAAGCTGGTTGACTATGTAAACAACATACTTACTCCGATAAATGCGCAGCGCGGCGATGCACTGCCGGTATCAGCGTTTAAGGACATGGCCGACGGCGAGGTGCCGCTGGGTTCTTCACAGTATGAGAAGCGCGGTATAGCTGTCGACGTACCGGAATGGAATCCGGAAAACTGCATACAGTGCAACTTCTGCTCTTATGTCTGCCCGCACGCTGTTATACGTCCGGTTGCAATGACAAAGGCGGAGGCTGACAAGGCTCCTGCGTCTATGAAGACGGTGCCTATGACAGGCATGCCCGACATGCAGTTCAGCATGACGATATCTGCCCTCGACTGCACCGGCTGCGGTTCCTGTGCGAACGTCTGCCCGGGTAAGAAGGGCGCCAAGGCTCTTACCATGAAGCCGCTTGACACTCAGCTTGAGCAGCAGGATGCTTTTGCATACGGCTTTGGCCTGCCGGAGAAAAAGGAAGTTGCAGAGAAGTTCAAGCCCACAACCGTAAAGGGCAGCCAGTTCAAACAGCCGCTGCTTGAGTTCTCTGGCGCCTGCGCCGGCTGCGGTGAGACGCCGTATGCCAAGCTGGTAACACAGCTCTTCGGCGACAGGATGTATATAGCCAATGCTACAGGCTGCTCGTCGATTTGGGGCGGTTCTGCACCGTCAACTCCTTACACTGTGAACAAGCAGGGCAAGGGCCCGGCATGGCAGAACTCACTGTTTGAGGATAACGCTGAGTTTGGTTACGGCATGTATCTTGCAAATGTTGCGATACGCGACCGTCTTGCTGAGAAAGCGGCAGTTTTGGCGGAAGGCTCCGACGCTGCGGTAAAGGCCGCCGCTAAGGAATGGCTTGACACCATGACCGACGGCGACGCAAACAGCGTGGCCGCCGAGAAGTTCACAGAAGCTCTTAAGGCCAGCAAGGCAAAGGGCGATGAGAAGAAGATAATTGACGAGATACTTGCCGACAGCAAATATCTTGCCAAGAAGTCGATATGGATATTCGGCGGCGACGGCTGGGCATATGACATCGGTTTCGGCGGACTTGACCACGTGCTGGCATCCGGCGAGGATGTAAACGTGCTGGTATTCGATACAGAGGTTTACTCCAATACCGGCGGCCAGGCTTCAAAATCAACGCCGGAGGGCGCTATAGCTCAGTTTGCCGCAACAGGTAAGAGCGTTAAGAAAAAGGACCTCGCCGCTATAGCGATGAGCTACGGCTACGTATATGTTGCACAGATAGCGCAGGGCGCTGATTACAACCAGTGCATCAAGGCGTTTGCCGAGGCGGAGAGCTATCACGGCCCGTCGCTTATCATTGCCTACGCTCCGTGCATAAACCACGGCATTAAGGGCGGCATGGGCATCAGCCAGACAGAGGAGAAAAAGGCGGTAACATCCGGCTATTGGAACCTCTTCCGCTATGACCCAAGACGCGCTGACGAGGGTCAGAACCCGTTTGTACTCGACAGCAAGGAGCCTACGGGCGAATATAAAGAATTTGCGCTTAACGAGGTTCGCTACAGCGCGCTTATGCGCAGCAATCCTGAGCGTTCAGAGAAGCTGCTTGACCAGGCGGCTGCAACGGCTAAAGAGAAATACGAAAATCTTGTAAAGCGTGCTAAAGCCGAATAATCGGGACTTGATGAAAAGTTTAAATCCGGAGAAGCAGTCTTCTCCGGATTTTTATTTTATATTTAAGAGAAATGGCTGCCGGTCCTGCTTAGCCGGCAAAAGGATACGGCAGAGCTTTTGCAGAACAGCAGCATACTATGGGTAAAATATGTCCGCGGTAAGCTGACGAATTTGCATACAGCGGAGTATTGCAATTAATAAAATGACGGGCTTCAGCGACGCATCAGCCTAATTTGGCATAAGAACTCGCAGATACTTATATACAAGCGGCGGCGATTGCTTTGGCTTTTGCTTGTCCAATTCCGCATTAATATCCGGACAATAAAATTATTGCCTGCCGCCTACATAATCGGCAATAAGCTTAAACACCGGCGCGCTTGTCCGGCTGCCGGAGGCGCCGTCCTCTGCGAGAACTACCACAGTGTACTGCGGGTTTTCGGCAGGGAAAAATCCGGTAAACCACGTCTGATATACCTCGCGGCCGTCCTTTACCCAGCCGGTCTCAGCGGTAGCGGTCTTGCCGCCGGCGCCCCCTTTTTCCGGCTTAGCGGCGGTGCCTGTGCCGCTTTCTACGGTGTTTATCATAAATTCGCTAAGCGTGCGCGCGGTTGATGAGCTTAAAATTTTGGCCGGCGCCGGCGTCGCTGAGGCATTGTATAAATTGCCTTTGTCATCAACAAGCCCCTCAATCAGGCTTGGCTCGCGATAATAACCGCCGGACGCTATTGCAGAGATAAAGCCCGCCATGTGCAGCGGCGTAAGCATTAAGTCCCCCTGACCAAATGAAAGATTGGCAAGCGCCGCCGGCTGTGTGTTCAGCACTTCAAGCGATGGCAGCAGTCCGGCGTCGGAGGATATGCCCGGACATAAATACATGGAGCGCTCAAATCCGGCGGAGCGGGACATGCCTAAAATGGACTCAGGCGCAAAGCTGCGGGCGAGCTGTATAAAATAAATGTTGCAGGACACTTCAAGTGCCGTTTCCATGTTAATTGCTCCGTGCTCGCCTAAGCAGTGGAATGTTTTATTCCCAACAGTATAGCTGCCGCTGCATGAAAACATGGTTTCGGGGGAGACTCCATGCTCAAGCGCCGCGGCTGCTACGACAAGCTTATAAACAGAGCCGACGTTATAGTTAAGCAGTGCGCGGTTTATAAGGGGCGACGACTTATCTTCAAGGCTTTGGGCAACATTATATTGGTCAAATTCCGGCAGACTGCACATGGCCCGTATTTTTCCGGTGCTTATGTCCAGAACTACAACGGCTCCGGCGTTAAGATATCTGGAAGCTGCTAATTCTACCGCCTCCTGAAGCCCTTTATCGATAGTCAGGGCTACGCCGGCGGAAAGATTGTAGCCGCTGTAATCTATCTCCGGCTCAGTTCCGCTTAGAATGTTTCCCTTTGCATCGGTGCGGTATGTCGCAGTTAGCGGAGACGGACGGCTTAATATGTCCTCGTACGCCTTTTCAATGCCGGCAGTGCCTGTGTTATCGCTGCTTACATATCCTATAATATGGACGGCGGGCTGTGTGGAGGAATATCTTTTAAATGTTTTTATAACCGTACATCCCTCGCTTAAAAATCCCGAGGAAACAACGGTAGTAACGGGATTCCCGCTCTTTAAGCGTTCCAGTACGTTTTGCGCCGTTTCGGCGTCCAGCTGCTCAGATATTTCCATAATGGCCTGCGGCGTCGGCGGCACTAAAGCTACATATTCTATACTGTCGTTTGTTATCGGAGCAAGATTGCAGTCGTAAATGGTGCCGCGTCCTCTTGAAATTTCGAGCTTATAGCCCGAGCCATTATTTGCCGCCTGCACATCAGAGCCGCTGGTTAAATACATCAGCCTGAACGAGCATGTTGTCATAATTATTACTATTGATATAAAAACAGCAAGCATTCGTTTATACATAATTCCGCCGCCTAATAAAGATTTATATTTATTATTGGCAGCGCTGCAAATTTAATTACAAAATTGTGCCGTTAAAAATAATTTAATAATTTGCAAATAAAAAGCTGATTTAAAACGTCGATAGGAAAAAGCGACAGCAAAGAGAGCGCGGCAGAAGGAATCAGAGACGCGTATAATTAAAACCATAAAAATCTTTTTTTATCAGGTGGATATTTAAAGAGGAAAAGGAGATTCCGACGGCTGCCGCCCAATTAAAGACTGTTAGATATTGCCGGCACAAAGGTATTTTAAGCAATTTTTGTAAAAGGATAGCGGATATCTATCCTTTAAAGCCGGCGCAACATCTTCAGCACAAGGGCTGCTCCTTGCTTTTGGCAAATTTATATTTTGAAATTGGCACAGACTTTGGCAGAAAATCATCAATATCCTCAAAAACATATTTTGATAAAAGGACAACAGCTATAATGTTTGGGATGGCCATAAGTCCGTTTAAGGTATCGGCGGCCATCCAAAGCACATCCAGCGAAAGGGCGGCGCCGGGTATAATGCACAGCACGTACAGTACGCGGTAAATGCAGGAAGCGGCTTTGCTATGCTTTTTAAAGAGAAATTCCACACAGCTTATGCCGTAATATGACCAGCCGATTATTGTAGCAAAGGAAAAGAGCGCGAGCGAGGCAGAGATAAAATATTCCCCAAACGGCCCTAAAACGTCGGCAAAGGCCGCGGAGGTCAGCGCCCAGTCGACGGTGCATGAGCCGGTAAGATACACCGGCGATGAAAGTATAGCGAGGGCCGTTATAGTACAAACGACTATCGTGTCTAAAAAAACCTCCATAGCTCCCCACATTCCCTGCATAATGGGATGCGGAGTATCTGCCGAGGCATGCGCAATAGGTGAGCTGCCCATGCCGGCTTCGTTGGTAAATACACCCCGCGATACACCAAAGCGGACGGCCTGCGCCATAGTAAAGCCCAGTACTCCGCCGCCTGCCTGCCTAAGGCCGAACGCACCGGCGAAAATGCTTGCTACGGCGTTTGGCAGATTTTCTATATTTACACAGATTACCACAATAGAGCCCGCAACATAAAATATGGACATGAACGGCACAATAAATCCGGCAATAGACGATATTTTGCTCATTTTTCCAAAAATGACAAGCGCGACAATCACCGCCATGCCTATTCCTATATAAACGGCGGGAATGTTAAAGCTTTTCTGCCAGCTTACCGACATGGAGTTTACCTGTGTCATATTGCCGACGCCAAACGATGCAATAGTACACAGCACTGCAAATACAGCAGCGAGTGGAGCGCCCCTTTTGCCAAGCCCGTTTTTTATGTAATACATAGGTCCGCCGCGCCATGCGCCGTCCTTTTTTTCCCTGAAATGCACCGCCAAGGTGACCTCTGCAAATTTCGTCATCATACCGAAAAGACCGGAAATCCACATCCAGAATATCGCACCCGGTCCACCGGCGGCAATAGCCGTCGCAACGCCTATTATATTCCCCGTACCGGCCGAGCCGGCAAGCGCGGTGGCCATGGCCTTAAACGGAGAAACTCCGCTCTTTCCCCGCTTTTCGAAGATGCTGCCAAGCGTAGATTTGAATATAAGCTTAAAGCGGGTAATTTGAAAAAATCTGCTTTTAAAGGTAAAATATCCGCCCATTGAAATCATGGCGATTATCATGGGTAGTCCCCAAACTATACTGCTTATTTTTTCGTTTATGGTGTAAAAAAAACTGAGCATTTGCCCCTCCGAAAATTAATCTTACATTAGTAAGATTATTCAAATTGCGGGTGGTTAATGCTCATTTAAGAAAAATTCAATTATTTGTATTTTTTGTGCCACAGCGATTTATATAAAAATTAACGTCACTTTGCCAAATACCTTGAAATAAAGCAGATGTTGCCGCATTCAACATGAAAAAGAATTAATTTACTGCTCAATTACTACAAAGCAGAAAGGCCTTGATTATGACGAAACAGTAAAACATCTTTACCGCAGGCGCTTGAAAAGACAATTGACAAATGAGAAAGACTGAAAAATAAACAATGGATATTCTATTCATACGATTGGAATGTCCATTGTTTGTTAATATGGTTATATTGATTTTTCATCCGTTTTCGGCTACCTCGTAGCGCCGCAGTCACAATACTGGTAATCGACGTAGGACTCGTAATAGCCATGGTCTTCTTCATGAGTAACGGCTGGCTTTGTCTCATAATATGGTCCTATAATTGCGTGGTCACCAGTATAAGTCGGATTTCCGTTATCGTCATACCCTTTAAAAAGCGGATTATCTTCTGGTTTCTCATAAGGATGGTAAAGTGGATAGAGTCCGCCGTCTTTACTTTTATACCATGTGTCAAACCGGGCATGGTCTCGGGTCTCCTCCCATGTGCCGGTTGTGTACCAGTACATTCTGTAAATGCTATATTTAACAGTCTGTTCGGGTTCGTCTACTACTGTTACGATATTGGACACCCACCTCTGTGCGGTGTGGTCTTTCCAACTGTGGGTGTGGACTGGCTGTGCAGGCTGTGACGACTGAACTGTCTGGCTGCTGCCATAACCGTTGCCGCTGTTGCCGGAAGGGGGAGGGTCGGCTTTGCTGTTGCTGATGTTGGAGCTTGTTGTTTGATCGCTGTCTTTGCTGCTGTCCGCAGTTTCAGCCGAAGCATTATCAGAAGTATCTTCTTTCGCCTCTTCCTTGCTTTCTTCGTTGTCTTCTATATTTTTACTGCTTGTTGTCGATGTCTCGGTGTTTTCTATTGTCTGACTATTTGTTTTGTTGTCAGTGCTTGCACCTGATTGAAAAATAAAGAAAAGGCCAACTGCAAGCAGCAACAAAACTATGATTACTATAAGAATGACAATCTTCTTATTCTTTATGAATTCTTTGATTTTGTTCATTGTGAAATCTCCGCTTTCATTTTTCAGTTTTACATAATAACATATTATGAATATATACACAATATAAATTTAGTTCAAGTTATAAGAACAAAGCGCAGCATTGCTTAGCTTGTTTTGCGCCGCAGGCTGAAAATACGCAGTATGTGCGGTGTATATCTGGCACAGACGCTTATGGCAAAATAGCTGAGAGCACTTTGCCATCCGCCATGTTGCACGATAATGAAGATATTGCCTGCTACATCCTGCCGCTTACCGACGCCGATAAATTTAACGGCGTATAATACGCCGGCAGTTTGCCGCCGGAGACAGAATCCGACTCTTGGCCTGCAATTTAATTTCAAACAACCCAAACATATGATGTATCCGTCAACCCAGCAATCTGGTTATATATCAAGCCACTGCAGAGCAAACTGCACGATAGCTGCTAAATGTTTTTTGCACACAAAAAGTTTATAAATATAAGGCCGTCAATCTCTGCCTGATGCTCTTTTACAATTTGGTAACCGCGGTGAATAAAAAACGGCAGCGCCGTTACAGAGGCGTGCACCGTAAATTTTTTCGCCCCTCGTTCATAGGCATATTTTTCAAGCTCATTGCATATTTTTGTCGCTATGCCTCTGTGCTGAAAGTCTTTATGCGTGTATAAATGGTCAATGTATCCGGTACTGTCAATATTGCCGTAACCGACGATTATACCGCCGCTTATAGCGACAAGGGTGTAAAGCGATGATAAAAAATCCTCGCGTGAGAGCAGACTTTGCCATCTGCCGGACCATGCCGCTATCTGCTGCTTTGTATAATCGGACGCATTAACTGTCGTTATCGTATCGAAAAACAAGCGCGCTATTTCCGGCAAATCTTCCTTTGTGCATCTTCTTATTTCCATATAAATCATTCCTTATACTGCTGTTGGGTAAGCTTTGAGACAAAATATACCCATGCCCGCGCTAATGCGGAGATGTACAAATAGCATATATGCATAACTTTATTTTATATTATCGCCGCGTCGG
>JAUUSE010000057.1:0-11487 GCA_030842085.1 Bacillota bacterium
TTGTTTTGGAATTGATGCGGTTAAAAATTTGTACTTTTACATAGAACATATAAAAGGGACTGAAAAAGAGCTTGATGTCAGATACTTCTATTTTTTATGGGAGCACAAAAAGCTAATGCACGACCGTATTAAGTATATGACTGAAAATGGGTATGTTAAGGGGAATTTAAATTTATATGATGAATATGCTCAGGCGGTAAACGATTCAGAAATGATCAAAAATTTACTGTTAAAATATAACATAAAGCATGATATTAATATTTTGCTGAGAATGCAGAATCTGCTATGTTCTGTCATTCAAAATGATGAAAATACAATTGGGCAGTTGCTTGAAAATATCGTTGATAAGTAAAGTTCAGAGAATGGTAATTTACTGAAAAACAGTGGAGGCAAATATAGATATTTTAATTTCTCTTGGCATGGATATTGTAGTGGTCAAAGCACAAGGACAAGATATTTTTGCGTCACACGTTAGTTTGACATTACGAATTTGAATGTGCTTATTGATTTGTCGTAATCATCAAAATTTATTACATAAAAAAGGGACAGGGAATTAATTGAAAAGCTATCGGGATTAGGGTTATCAGGCGTATAAAAGCCGCAAACACCTTAAAGAAAGGCGTTTCGATAAGACGCGCGCGTCCAAAGTCAATTATTGCAAGCCCATAGAAAAGGATAAAAATTTGTAGTGGTTAAGATACCATGGTAAAACTATTTAACCAAAAACGGCATTTTAGCATTGCCACTGATATTAGTCAAGCGTTCGTTTTAAAAACTTAACCCGTTAAAATCGATAAGCGCAGTCTTATGACTGCGCTTTTTTTATTAAAAATAAAAATTTTTTTGGAAAAAGGGTACGTTTTGGGTGCCCTTTCGTTATTTATATTAATAGAGGGCAAAATTAGCTTAGCACATTGACAAGTTAATAGTAGCATACAGGAAACAAGCCCGGCGAGCGGCGGGCAGAGTATTCTGCCCCGCATAATCCGCTGCCCTGCAAGCAGCGGCTGCCATGACCCGGCTATAATGACACTTATCCGGCGGCACCGGATACCATTATTTATGGAAAGCCGATTTTCGCGCATTTCGGCTGAGATATACGGCAGTATTATCCTGTATGTCCTTGGATGGGCTGAATAATCCAGACGCGCTGATTTTAACAGCAAAGACGTATGTAACGAGGTGGTATTTATGAACGACTATTTTAACACCTTTTTAGACACCTTTACAGACAATCCCCAATACATAACCATCGGCATAGCCGCCGCCTTTGAGGCCAGACGGCTTGCCGAAAAGTATAACAAGGACTTTTTTGACTGCGATGATGTGGCTAAAATCACCACTGTGGGCAAAAACAATATCGGTACTTTAATGAGAAGCGACGCCTTTCCTGTCTCACAAATAGGCAGCCGAAAGGTCGTCAGCCCTTTAAGCCTCGTGCTTTGGTCGATATCTCACTTTATATCATTTTAAAAACTTAACTCGTTAATTTGACTTTTAATTATGCCGCTATATATAATGGGGACAAATTCAATTATATATTATGCGGCATATTAAGGAGGTATCGACAGATAGTGCCGTATCACAAATCCATTAACCGTTTTCTTAATCTGTCTTATTTGATAAAATATATGAATCCTCAAGCTGCTCTAAATTCATTAATTCATATTTTAATATATGGCTAATAAAAGCTACTCAAGGCGCGGCAACAACGAGGGTTCAATTTATCAGAGAAAAGACGGACGCTGGGTAGGCCAGTATACCGACGGATATAAGGAAAACGGCAAACAAACATTAAAGTATATTTACGGCAAAACACGCGAGGAAGTAGCAAATAAACTCTATCCGATAATAGGGTATAAAAAGCTTAATCCGAATGTAGTCGGCAGGCAGGAAAGCGACATAACCGTTGCAGAGTACGGGCTGTCATGGCTCATGGAGTATAAGCGCCATACGGTCGGCAAAAGCTCAACTTTTGAATGGTATGCCCACAAATTTACCTCTCACATAAAGCCCGGGATTGGACATCTAAAGATGAGAGACGTTACGCGTAAGGATATCATCGCTTTTCTTGACAGGCTGAGCAAAAAACAGCCCCAAATTGCTGTATCCACTATCAACGGAGTGCGGCTGTTTTTAATGGAAATGTTCGATGATGCCGTTGTAGAAGGCATAATCGAACAGTCGCCGATGGTAAAAATAAAGCGCTACCGTGACAAAGCTGAAGACTACAGGAAAAAGGAGCGTACCAAGGGATTATCACCGGAGCAGAGGCAATTTGTGATAGAAAACACAAAGGATACGCCGGCCTTCCATCGTATAGTCCTCTTTCTGATGTTTACCGGACTGCGGATAGGCGAAACGCTTGCCATCAGGTGGCGGCAGGTTGATTTCAGTGCAGGAATTTTGACAGTAGATGCATCTGTAAGTAAAAATATTAAGTTTGATGAGCAGGCGTATAAAATATCGGTCAAAGAGGAAATATCTACCACCAAAACGGGCAGCAGTGAACGGGCATTTAAGCTCCCGAAGATAGTTTTGGATGTTTTAAGGGAAATCTATTCAGAACAGCTTGACATGGAAAAGAAGCTTAACAAAAAGCTCACCTGCCCGGACGGCTTTGTTTTCTGCAACAAATTTGGCAAACGACGCACATATTCCGGCATAACATCATATTTTGAGCGATTTAAAAAGAAATACGACATCGACTTTGAGTTTCATGCGCACGTTTTACGGCATACCTTTGCGACGATTATGGCCGAACAGAAGACCCACATGGGCAAAATATCCATGATGCTCGGACATTCAGATGTAAAAACTACCCTCAGCATATACACACATATTTTAAACAGCCGGCTTATGGATGAGAGCGAGGAGGACAAGCTCGACGAAGCTTATCAGATGCTTGTGCAGCCTAATCATAAACAGCATGATGAGAAGCGCACTGTGCAAGACAGAGAGCAGGATAATAATCAGCAGCAGGTCATGCAGTTTTTGTCAAGTCTGACGCCGGAGGCTTTAGAGCAGTTAAGCGGTGTTTTATCGGCAATGAGTTCACTGATACAATCAAAGGCTTCGTAATTTTTTGTACAGTTATTTGACAGTTACGCCGTTAAAATCGACCGGTTTTAGTTAAGCTCAGATAAAAAGCCGCATGGAGGCAAATCAAAATATGAAGCAGAAAATGTATTTTAGCAAAACCTCTGAAAAGCGCAGTCTTAGCGGATTTTGGGCAAATCAAAAAAGCCGGCCACAGTAACGTGACCAGCTCCCCAAAGTGGTACACCATTAGGGACTCGAACCCTAGACACCCTGATTAAGAGTCAGGTGCTCTACCAACTGAGCTAATGGTGCAAATATATTGCTATAGTATTATAGCAATACAAAATATTAATGTCAAGACGTTTGTGTTATTTTTTCTCATATGAATTGATAGTTTTTAAAATGCAATATAAAAATATAATATTTGTTTTAATTTTTAAAATAAACTGCATATTGAAAAATGAAGAGAAAATGATTAGTTTGGTTTATAATATCACACATTCCCACAAACACAATGCATATATCAGATATAATAATCAGAAATCCTCACAATTTGTATATAAAATTTTTTGAAAGAAAGAAATCAAAGTTAAATAGTAGATTTAGAATGCTTATTAATGGTTCAAACTGTTGGTGAATATATTTTACATTTTTGTAAATTTATGATATACTTATTGTTGACTTAAAAGGTGCTGTTTAATATAATACAATTAATTATAATCACCAACAATTTTTGCTTAGCACCTTTTAGGTCTTATTTTATATTTTAATGATATAACGCAGACCTATAAAAATAAGTGTACTTATTTTTAATAGAGCATCAGCAGCTCTAATGCTTGAAATAAATATAATAAAATGATATGATAAAAACAATTGTTTTGCTCGGAACAAAAGGGGCGATATATTATGGGCGCTTCTTCTTTAGCTAAGAAAAATAAAATAATAAAAACAATTATAATTATTGCAATTGCTATTCCAATTGCAGTTTTATTTTATAATATTTTTATGCAAATATTTTCCCGTATGGCGGAAGAATTGACATTATCATATACAGCTGATGCGCCTATGTACTGGACGGTTGGAAAAGGAATTTTAAACGGATTTAAGCCATATCAGGATTTCTACGAAACCAAACCGCCCGGTATTTTTTTGTTATCCGCGCTATCTTTTGCAATTACCGGCGACGGCTTTGTTACAAATATTTTCTGCTTTATAAGCCTGATAATAATAGGACTTGCCCCTGCTGTTTTTGTAATATTGCAAAACAGAAAAAACAGACATAAAAATTCTCCTTATATCCTTTCAATTTTTTCTGCAATTCTTTTTGGCATAATACTGATGTTATATGTCCAGAAACGCAGCGGAGCAGCGCAGGTTGAAAGTTTCGGTGCAGCGGCAGCGATAATATACATACTGCTCATATCACTTATAGACGGCGAAAAAACTTCTTATAAATCTCCGCTCATTTGGATTTCATCTTTGTTTTTGATGTTCAGCGTCATGATGAAAGAGCCGTTTTTGCTGGTTTGCATCGCTTGCGCTTTACTCTTTATAAATTCTAAAAAAGATTTAATAAAGAAGCTGATACTTCCCATTATATCTGGCGGCGCTATGGGAATTTTGCTCATGCTTGCAACAGGTACGTTTGTTCCTTATATTAAGTATCATCTGCCTAATATGCTCGGGAATCACGTATCTCGATATGGTTCGCCAATTGTCCGCGGCTTTAATTTTAGAATTATACTAAACAATCTAGGCAATTTTTCCGCAGGCATTCAAGCAATTATAATTTTCCTTACTGTCAGCGTAGTTGTTTTAACTATATACCGGCAGTATAAGCGAGAGGATACTTCAGCAGCGGGGATTGCCGGGCGTATATATCATATAATAAAGCTTTTTCCAATCTTTTATCTTACGATTTTTGCTGTCGGAATGGGCGGACAATATTATAACCATCATTTTGTTTTTGCAGTTCCGACTTATTTTGCTCTGCTTTGTGCGTTCATAACAGATTTTAACATGCTTGAAAAAGTCGATATCAAAGAATATAAAGCAGGCGCGATATGTTTCTTTGCAACTGTTGCCATTATTTCAGCTTCTGCCTCCGCATTGCTGCCGGAGCATAGTTATAATAAGCAGAAAGTGGATAATAATCTGATTACAATGCAGCGGCATGCTGACTATGTCGATGAAATATTAGATACATTGGGAGAGGAGCGTTATCAATATTTTGGATTCAACGGCAATGTTTTTTATTGCTTTACCGATCATCTGCCACAGGGGCCGGTGTTTTTTCAGGACCCTTATAATTTTTCGGCAGAAGATAATTGGTTCAGTCAAAATCTGAAGCAGCAGCTAAATAAAAGCGATGTTGTTATAGTCCAGAAGATTGATGTCGGAGTGCTTAACGATTATGTGAACAGTTATTTGAACGAAAATTTCACAAATATTCCGCCGGAAAGGCTGAGTGGGATAAACGCACCTAATGACTTCAACTATAAAATTTACTTTCGGAAATAAGCCATAACCTTTAATATTTAAGGAAGTTTGGCTGTGCACACAGAAAGCCGATGATGCTACAAAAATGAGTACTGTTACAGCAGCAAAACTTTGCATGATTGAGGTCAAAAAATATAACTAGTTATTCAAGAACAATAAACGTGCTTTTATTCATGTTTTTTATATCCGAAATTAGCATTAAATAGTAATCCCAATGCAAAATGCGAGATAAATGCGCATATGCTAAAACATATAGAATATTACTATGAAAGTGATACGGGTTTACTGTCTCAACTCAAGGCATTATAACTCAGTGACTGGCATTTATAAGTATAAATAGCCAAGAAATTCACATTTATCATGTTATATAATTTAATAGGATATAGGAAAATTTATAACATTAAAAAGATATAACAAGAAAAATGGTATAATTAATCATATTATGTTATAATGTTAGCGTTATAAATGTCAGGATTAAAAATTTTAAAGCAATAAATGATAGAAAAATAAAGTAAATAATTTTATCATTTAAATATTAAAAAAGCAAAAATCAACTTAAAATTATAAAGCTATAAATCTTTATATAATTAGTAAAAGCATTTAAATAAAGCAAAAAACACGTAAAGTGCAAATACTTGCGTGATTACTTTTATCTTTAGAGTTAGAAAGTATGCATTTTTAATAGTATGATAAAATGTAATGGTAAGGATAATATAACAGAGGAATCGTTAATCATGAAGAAAGCATTATCGTTATTAATATGTTTAATAGTTATAGTATTGGCGCTCTCATCCTGCGACTCAGACAGCCCCAAACGGCTTTATTATATGACGTCGGACGCCGTTGCTACGCTTGACCCTCAGCTTGCTTCAAATAAAATAGAGCTTATGGTAGCCGAAGGCATGTTTGAAGGACTGTATACATCATCAAAAGGTGAAGTAACGCTTGGTGCAGCGTCGAATGTAAGCATATCGGACGATGGACTTTGCTATACCTTTACACTTAGAGACGATATATACTGGTCTAATGGCGACACAGTACAGGCAAGCGACTTTGTATTTGGCCTTCAGCGGGCGCTTACTCCGGCGACAAAAGCGCCATATGCTTATAAGTTGTATTGTATAAAAAATGCACAGGCGGTGCATTCGGGCGAACTTGATTATAATAGTCTCGGCGTAAGAGCTCTGGACGAAAAAACAGTAGAAATTACGCTTGAATATAATTATACAGGAATTGAGCATGTTCTCTCACTGCCGGTGGCCATGCCGTGCAATCCGGATTTTTTTGAAAAGACGGGCGGACGCTATGGATTAAATGTAGACGATATAATCTCAAACGGCACATACTATGCTAGGCTGTGGGATGAAAATGGCGTAACACTGTCTGTAAACAAGCATTTTAGAGAAGATGTCGTAAACGCAGGAGTAACTGTCACCTACAAAGAAGCGGATGATAATGTTTTAAATCTCATAAACAACGGTCAACTGGATATGGGAGAGGTATCCGGGACGGATACGCTGTTAGGCGCTGATACAGAGATAAAGGAAAGCACATCGCTTAATACATGCTACGCGGTATTTATAAATAAAAACGGGTCCGGCGGTATAGGGAACAGCGAAGTTGCGAAAGCATTAAATATGTCGCTTAACAGGGACGAAACCTTTTCTAATTTGCCGTCATGCTTTTCCGTCGCAAAGGGTATTATAGCGCCTGACTTGACGGTAGACGACCAACGGTACGGCGATGTCGTCACTGTAAGCAGCAGTTGGTCGTATAATGCTGAAGAGGCGAAAAATATATATAATACGGCAGTGTCAAAAATGAACGGGAAGAAGCTGCCGCAGACGACGCTTATTTATCCTGACGAAGCGGGCGTAAGCGATGCCGTAAAGGCGCTGGTACAGACATGGCAGAAAAATCTTGGGTGTTATATAGATATAAAAGGAGTAACCAGCGATGAAGCTATAAACGCGGTAGCATCGTCAAATTATCAGATAGCAATAATACCGCTGACAGCCTATGACGGCACGGCCGGCAGCATCATAACGGAGTTTGGCACTTCTGGCAGATATAAATCTGTATCGGACAGCGGCTTCGATGCAATAATTGACGAAAATCAGCTTGCACAATCTCAGGACAAGATGTCGCTCATAGCGTCTGCTGAAAAATATCTTATTGAAAGTGGATACGTCATACCGCTGTTTTACGGCAATACCGGCGTAACCTATGGCAGCGATATTGATGCCTATTCTATTTATTCTGCGGCCGGCGGCTATTTGAGCCTTAAAGAGGTTATAAAGAAATAAATTCAAAAAAGTATAAACGGTTATTTAGTATTAAATAACCGTTTATACTGCCGTCATTCGACACTTGATATTGTCAAAGTTAAGAAAGCATATTTTTTAAGCAAAGGCATTGTGCGTCAGACCTAAGTTTTTATTCATCTTTGAAATGTAAGAGCTTAACCTGATTATTTGTAAATACATATGCGATTTTGTAGCTGCAATTAATTTTATTTTAAATATTTAATAGGTAAAATTTATAAGGACGTATATATAAACTACCAGTTTTCTGGTAGTTTTAATTTTTTCTAATAATCATTGAATTTATTTTAAAAAAGTTATTTTTTAAATATAGCAATATTTGTTAAGCATAAAATAGATTTTAAATTTTGCAGTTTTTATAATTATAAACTTTAATAAATGTGTATACGCTTTTTTTAAAATATGTGATAGGACTTATAATATATTTTTATATGAAAACGTTAAATTGTAGAAAGTGTAATTTAAAGCTGAATCTGAAAGCCGTCAAAATCAAAAGTTTTTCCGCAATGCATAAGAAAGCCGCTCTTTTCTATTTTTTTAAAGGCCTGTTGCACCTTTTTTATAATGTTAGTGTTTATATCAAGGCTGTGATGTGCGGGAAATATTCTTTCAGCGGGAATTAACGCTATTTTATCTACGGAATTTTTATATTGAATAGGGTCTGATGTAGGGAAAAAAGCAATCATTTTCCCTTTATAAATTAAGTCTCCGGTAAAAAGATATCCTCGCTCTCTTTCATAAAAACACATATGTCCTGGCGAATGTCCCGGGGTATGTATTACTTCCAATTTTCTGTTCCCAATATTTATAATGTCTCCGTCATCCAAAATTCTTGCAGGAGTACCATGAAATATTTCATAATGAGATATGTCAAACTCGGCGGGAATATCATTTGGCTTTTCAACTACTAATGATTTTATATAATTAAGAGGAAGTGGGAAAGCGCCGTTGAGCCATTTTTCTTCGGACATGTGTACAAAAAAGCTATCAAACAGTCCGTGCCCGCCGATGTGATCCCAATGAGCATGTGTGGCAACTACAGATATATTCAAATCGGTTATTTTACGAACCTCATTTAAAATGTTGCCTATTCCCATGCCGCTGTCAATAAGCAAGCCCTCACTTTTACTTATGAGCAGATACACATGGGTTTCTTCCCAATGCTTGTATTCGCTTATAACATATGTGTTTTCGTCAATTTTTTCAGTTGTAAACCAATTTTCCATTTTTGCCACCCTGAGCTAATAATCTATAATAAATTTTATCATATAACCGCCGAACCTGCTATATTCTTTATATTATATCCAACACGCAAACATAGGAATAATCAGAAATTTAATCTGAATATGGCAAAATAGATTTGGGCATATAGCAAATTACAATATAAGTTTGAATTTAATAATAAATTCCGGCATTTTCCCGCGTCCCATAAATATAAATAGTATAAGGGCATTGCCTGTCTTCTTATTGTATATAAGGGATGTGTTGGATTGAAGAAATTTACATTTATAAAGAATGCCGCCATAATTACGATAACAACATTACTGCTTCGCGGAATAGGGATGGTTTTCCGCGTTTATATTTCAAACGTCGTAGGCAGCGAGGGCATGGGTCTATATCAGCTTATAACATCGGTTTACTTTCTGCTTATAACTATTGCTACATCCGGCTTTACAATAGCGGTAACGCGCATGGTTGTAGAGGAGATGAATACCGGAAGTAAAAAAACCGTAAACGCCCTTATGAGGAAAATAACAGCAATAAGCGTCATAGTGGGCCTTGTATCAGGAGCGCTTTTATATTTGCTCTCAGATGTAATAAGTCTTTACTGGATACAGGATGAAAGGGCGTCGCTTTCGCTGAAGATATTATCTCCCAGCTTGCCGTTTATGTCGGCCGCCGCCTGCTTTAAGGGCTATTTTACGGCGCGTCGGCGCGTATCGGTCTCTTCAGGCTCACAGATTTTTGAGCAGATTATAAGAGTGGGCATCGTGCTTGTGTTGCTCATGAAGTTTTCGCAGTACGGTATCGCCGCTGCCTGCGCCGCCATAATGATAGGCGATACAATATCAGAATGCCTGTCGTGCCTCTATTTGTGGATAGGGTATATGGCGGATAAGCGGAAAATGTCTGCGTCCTGCGGCGACGGCGCGGGAGGCGGAAAGATACTTTCGCGCTTTTTCGGCATAGCGTTGCCGATATCCGGCGGAGCTATACTTAACTCATCGCTGCGCACGGTAGAGAATATAATTGTGCCTAATAACCTGACAAAATACAACTCCTCGCGTGAGGAGTCGCTGTCACAGTTTGGCGCGATTAAAGGCATGGCGCTGCCGCTTATATTTTTTCCATCATCTCTTCTAAGCGCCTTTTCAACCCTGCTTATGCCGGAGATTACCGAGTCCAAATCCTTAAAGCAGCATAAACGGCTTGAGCGTATTATAAATCAGTCAATGCATTTGTGCCTAACAATATCAATACTGATAAGCGGACTGTTTACCGTTTTTGCCGATGAGCTTGGCCAGATAATATACAGCAGCAGCGAGGTGGGCTTTTACATAAAGGTGCTCTCTCCGCTGATACCGTTTATGTACATAGAAAGCATTGTCGACGGAATACTAAAAGGGCTTGGCCAGCAGGTAAGCACCCTTAAATACAGCGTTATCGATTCCTGCATAAGAATTGCGCTGATACTGCTGCTGCTTCCCTTTACCGGAATAAAGGGCTTTCTGTTTGTAATGATAGTAAGCAACTGCTTTACATCCATACTCAATATGGTAAGAATGATAAAAGTAACGGGCGTAAAGCTTAAATGGAGCAGAATATTTATAAAGCCATGTATAGGCATAATAATATCCTGCCTGATAGCAAAATTTGGAGTAGATGCAATAAGCAATTTTTTAAATATGCCTGTTTTAATAATTCTGTTTGTAGGCGCCGCCGTCGCGACGCTGGGATATATGGGATTTTTGTACGTATTTCGGTGCCTGCCGAGCATCAAAAAGCTGAGAGAGTTGAAAAAAGCATAGAACTACATGCTGCCGTGCGGTATACAAAGTTATGCCGGCAAAAGTAAAATGATTTAATATACAGCATAGAAATACGAATAATAAATTTTAAAATCTTTCGGCGTACAAAAGCTTATTAATTATGGCGCCGGTGCATGATAGTCAATCATGTAATGCTGTATATTTATTTTCGATTATAATTTTGGCAAAAGCACTGAATGCATGGTCCCAGCAAGAATGGTGTTCAGCCCATATTTTATGGCGTAGCGGCAGACGCTTTAAAAGCCGGTAAAAAATAAGAAAATAAAAAATTATATTTTATAAATTTAAAGCCGTTTAGTTTTACTAAACGGCTGATTTTAATGTTTAATCAATGTAAGTATTTAAATTTAAAAAAATACGGTAAAAATTAAATTATAACAACATATTTTATCTTTTATGACAGGAATGTATATAAAAATAGATTATATACTGACTTTATTCACTGAAATAATCGGGCATGTGCAGTTATAATAAGACGGTGGGTTTAAACAGAAGCAAATTAAGACTGCTTATTATCAGAAAAATCGTATTTTATTATAACGTCTGAAAGAAGGCTTAAAATTATACCTCCC
>JAUUSE010000004.1:0-70612 GCA_030842085.1 Bacillota bacterium
GTATCGGTTGAGCAAAAGTCAGCGTGGGAATGGTGTGGTATCTTTATCTAAGTGATACCCCCCGCTCCCATTTTGATACCGCCTTGTCGGTTACTCCAAGCTGCTCTGCCAAGTCTTTTTGAGTCATGCCTTTGGATTTTCTCAGCTCGCTTATAAGCTCTCCTATCTTCGTCATTTTTTCGTTGTCCATAGCCCTTATCCTTTCGCATTTCTTGATATTCAAATTTTAAAGGAAAAGCGCCAAAACAGCAACCGATTTTTAGTCGACGCCTTACTCTACCGTTGGTTTACATCTCAGATATACTGCCGTTATCATCTTTAAGACCTTCTCGCCATAATATTTATTTTATCAATGCAAAAGTTACCCGACATTTTCCTCTTTCATTTTCTGACGCAGACGTCTGCGCGTGCGGTTTAAATGACGCTCAAAATATCCGCCGGAAATAAATTCAGCTAAAACATACTGGTCGTACACAGGCACCGTGCAGGAGTAAAAGCCGAGCTTTTCTATGTAAAGGCGCTCCAGACTCTCCGGCAAAATCATATACCCCATTCGCATAGACGGCGCTATGCTTTTTGAAAAGGTATTAAGATATATGACCAAGCCGTCGTTATCCATTGAGTAAATCGTTTCAACCGGCTTTATGCCTACTGCAAATTCTGAATCTATATCATCCTCAACAATAACCGAGCCCACCCGGCGCGCCCATGCAAGATATTCATACCGCTTTGACGCGTTTGCCGTAGCTCCCGTAGGGTAGCTGTTGAAAGGAGTAACATGAAGCACGTTGGCCTTTGTCCTCATAAGCTCTGATGTAAGTATGCCGTTTAAGTCCATATCGAGCATATCGCAGCGTGCGCCGTTGGCCTCATAAACTGCGCGTATTTTTTCATATGACGGATTTTCCAGCCCATATATCTTGTCCCTGCCCAGCAGAAGCACCGTCATGCCGTAAAAATACTCCGAGCCGGAGCCTATTATTATCCTGCTGTACGGAACGCTCATGCCCCTGTATCTTAAAAGATAATCTGAAATGGCTTTTCGCAAAATTTCGCAGCCAAGCGGCGGTGATTTTATCAGAAGCTCACTGCCGTATTTAGATATTACTCTGCGCATAATCTTTGAATATTCCGCAAATTGAAATCCGATGTTGCCTTGCGGCCCATTTGTCAGTATGTTGGCTGCATTTTTCTCCGGCTCTGTTTTTTCATACGCTCCGATTTGTACAGCAGGTCCCGCAGCGGATTCTGCTCCTTGGCGCTTTGATATGTTCGGCAAGCCCAACGATACGGACGCCATTTCTTCCGGCGCACATACAAAATACCCGCTGCGCTCGCGGGAATATACATACCCCTCGTCAATAAGCATTTGATAGCTTGAAGCTATGGTCAGCACGCTGACCCCCAAATGCTCTGCCATCGCTCTTTTAGACGGCAGCCTTTCTCCGGCACCAATTATATTATTCCTTATATCTTCCTTTATTCTTTCGCAAATATATTCATATATCGGTTTATCTTTCCTGTTATTTAAATTATAAGTCAGCATCTGGTTATGTAAAAAAATCTCCTTTTGGTTATTTTATATTATCAGATAATATTATATAATTTGTGCACTAACTTGTAAAGGTGATTGATATGATAAAGAGTAAAAAAAATATCGCAATATTTTCTGCAAAGCTTATAACGGCAACGGCAATATTTATGGCGCTGAACATCGCCATGAGCTCTTTTGGAATACCCGTGCCCGGCGGACATTTTTATTTAAACGATATAGTAATTTGCACCGCTGCAATTCTGCTCGACCCAATCTCGGCATTTGTAGTCGGAGGCGTAGGCTCTTTTTTAGGGGACCTATTTTTCTATCCCCTGCCGATGTTTGTCTCTCTCATCACGCACGGGCTTCAGGCCGTTGTTATCTCTCTGTGCACGCGGCATCTGCTTAAAAATCACAGGATGGCCGCCTCTGTTATCGGAGTATCGCTTGGCGCAATAATTATGGTTGTGGGGTACTCATTAGGCAGGGCCTTTATTTACAGCACGCCGGAGTATGCCATGCTAAAGCTTCCGTATCAAATTCTTCAGGCCGGTATCGGGGCGGTGCTGTCAA
Organism: Bacillota bacterium; assembly: GCA_030842085.1. Taxonomy (GTDB): domain Bacteria; phylum Bacillota; class Clostridia; order Oscillospirales; family Acutalibacteraceae; genus Timburyella. Next base: position 2,108 of record JAUUSE010000004.1, read on the forward strand.
TAATACTCTGCTATAAATGCAAGCTCATCAAAATTTACAACAAGATTTTTAATATTTAAAAATCCCCTCTAATATTTGTATAAAAAAGCTCAAATTGGGGCGCCTGCTAAAAAAGGCGCCCCAAGCTTTTTAGGAAGTTCATATTTTGTAATCAGCAGATAAAATGTTAGCGTCAAAATATGATGCTTAATATATCTTTGGTTTTATAACTGGCTGTATATTTCAATTTCACTTTCATAATATTGTTCCTGAAAATGGACTGCTTGTAAAATTTTGTTTTTATTAAAATTTAATCCTTCAGGTGCGGCGACGAGCTTATCTTCCACATCGTTTCGGCGATGAACTATTCCAATAATACAGGCCGTATATTCTTCAACCGGAACATCTACGCCAAGCAGGTACACATCGAGTTCTTCCCCGTCGCCGCCAAATACGTTCGGTATATACCCGTAATTGATAGGATAGATAAGTTCTGGGTGCTTAGGGTGCATGCTTCCAATAGGCCTGTCTATTTTTATATTTACTGTTTTTCCAAGATAGGACTTTACAAGCGCTTTTCTCAAAGTAAAGACGATAAAATCGTGTTTCCCCATCAGATATTTTTCTCTTCCGTTATCAATGGGAACTTGCTGGGCAAGGCTTACCTTTAGAGATTCATACTCTTTTGCAGCCGAAAGTGTGTTGTTAAGATAATCTCTGAAATTTATGTAATTTATCCAATCCATACTATTTGTACGGACAACATGAATGAAATGCGTTTGCAAATCTCCCGTACCTTCATAAAAGCTGCCGCAAGCAAACAACAGCTGGTTTTTGATATATGCTTGTGCATTGGGACGATAGTAAAAACCAGCGTCCTTTAATTCTCTTTCAAAACTTAGGATATCATTGAAATCATCAACTGCGAGCGCAATATCAATAATCGGTTTTGCCTTTATGGAAAGTATGGAAGTGCTCCCAACATGCTGAATGTCTTTTATGACATTGCCTAATATCTTCTTCAAACGAGAAATTGTATTCTGGGCTTCAAATTCCCATTCTTTTTCGTGTTCGCACAGCTTTACCGCTCCTCGTTTCAAGCCAATCATTGCCTAACCTCCAAACAACCGTTTTATCGTATAAAACAACCTTATTTTACTATTTTCCATTAACTTGCAAAACCAAATGGGAGACAGCTTACTTGCAAAGCGTCTCCCTTTGATAGTCCTTTTGTTTTTCTATTTAAGCTCATTTTCTCCTACTAAACACAAATTTCTTGTTATGCTTAAAGTATCCAATTTTCCAAAGCGCTTTTCGGCTGCGCTTATTACAAGCGGAGGATTTATATTAAGACGGCTGCCCGCCGGAAGTATAACAGTCATATCGGCAGATGATTCATCGGCGGAAAATGAAACCAGCCGGCAGTAAACCTCAAGCTCTTTGATTTCCGGAGCTTGTATTCCCCGTCGACCCTTTTTCTTTTTAGCTGCCTTTTCGACCGTTATATTTCCATTGAAAAATTCAGATAAATCTTTTGGCGAAATTTCTTCTGTAAAGCCAAGGCGTATATTGTACTCTGCACCAGATATATCTGCAAAGCTGTCTACGGGGTCGCTTACGTCCGTCACAGCTATATTCTCCGGCATAACGGCGCTTAATTGCTCGGCTATCTTGCTGTTTTCACATAAATCATCTTCTATTTTAATGTCCATTGCCTCATGCAGCGCTTCAATTCCTATCGGCAGCGGCTGCGCAAACACCATATGAAGATGCGGATTAAACCCTTCCGTATACCATGCCGGCACCCTGCTGCGCCTTATGCAGCGCGTAAACAGCCGTACCAAGTCCAAATGCGATATGTATTTTGCACCGCCTGTTTTTTTAAACCATATTCTGACATTTTTCAAATGATATTGCCTCCCATATAAATCCTGCGCTTGCCCGCAGCAAAAGCTAAGCTCGAAGTGCAATGCCTTAACGCAGCGAATAATCCGACATGATAAAGCACCGCAGCGCTTTAGCAATAATGTTTTTAGCCTAACATCACATAACCAATTTTTCGCTGCTTTATGGCCCGGCAGTTTATGCAGCCTCAAATAATTCCGTCAGGATGCCGCATAATATTGCGAAAATCTTCAAATGCAAATGGCGGTTACCACCGTTAATTTATGCACGCCTGCTCCAAGCTTGCCCTACACGACAATTAATTGTCGCGCCTTTCTATACATATTCCGCTTTTAAAGCATGTGGCGCCGCAATGCGAGCAGTTTTCCCGGCAGTTTTGTGTAGTAATCCCCTGCTCTGCTTTCTTCATCTCTTCAATTAAAAACTTTTTGCTTACACCATAGTCCATAATATCCCATGGCAAAGCCTCGTCAAACGAGCGCTCTCTGTTTGCATAAAATTCCGGAGCAAGTTCGTTTGCCTCAAAAGCCGACCTCCATTTGCCGATATTAAAGAAGTCGTCCCAGCTGTCAAAATGGCAGCCGGATTTATAGGCGTCATATATAACTTTGCCTATGCGCCTATCACCCCTTGAAATCGCGCTCTCCATCAGGCTCATATCGCTGTCGTTCCAGCTTACCGATATCTTCTTAGTGCGTATATGCTCGAGCAAAAGCTTTTGCTTGCGCTGTATCTCTTCACCCGTGTCCTGAGCGTGCCACTGAAACGGCGTATGCGGCTTTGGCGTAAAGGTTGAGAGTCCTATAGATACGCTTATAGCCTTGCCCTTCTGGCGCGTAGGAAGCGAGTAATATAAATCCACAATTTTCTGCGCAAGGTCGGCAATGCCTATTATGTCATCGTCCGTCTCAAACGGCAGGCCAAGCATAAAGTACAGCTTAACCGCCGTATACCCTTTCTCAAACACGCGCTGGCACGAGCTCATTATATCCTCTTCCGTGATATTCTTGTTAATTATATCGCGCAGGCGCTGCGTACCCGCCTCCGGCGCAAAGGTTATGCCGGTTTTGCGCACGCTGTTTATTTTCTCCGCCAGTTCGTCGGGAAAGTTGTCTATTCTCAGCGACGGAAGATTAATGCTTGTACGCTCGTCGTCCGTCCAGCTCAGCAGCTCATTAAGCAGCGGCTCAAGCTCCGTATAATCGCTGGTACTCAGCGAGAGCAGCGACAGCTCCTCATAGCCGGTGTTGTCACACAGCTCATGCGCCTGACGGTTGGACACCTCGCTCGATTTTTCCCTTACAGGACGGTAAATAAATCCCGCCTGACAGAAGCGGCAGCCGCGAATACATCCCCTGAATATTTCCTGTACGGCGCGGTCGTGTACCGTTTCAACAAAAGGCACTACAAAATTTTCCGGATAATAACAGCTGTCCAAATCCTTTATAATACGCTTGCGCACGCGCGCCGGGGCGCCGGAATGCGGCGTATATGATTTTATTGTGCCGTTTTCGTTATACTCAACCTCATAAAACGACGGTACATATATTCCCTCAATTTGTGCCGCTTTCTTTAAAAATTCCTGCTTTGTATCTCCATTTTTTTTGCAGTCTATATACAGCTTTGAAAGCTCGATGTTTACCTCCTCGCCCTCGCCCTGTATAAATATATCTATAAAGTCGGACAGCGGCTCCGGATTGCATACGCAAGGGCCGCCCGCGATTACTATATTTTTAAGCGTGCGCCTATTTTTCGCATAAAGCTCTATGCCGCCTATCTCCAGCATATTAAGCACGTTTGTATAGCTAAGCTCATACTGCATAGTAAAGCCTATCATGTCAAATTCATCAAGCGTGTCGCGGCTTTCGAGCCCATACAGCTTTATACCATGCTCCAACATTTGCTCCTGCATGTCCGGCCATGGATTAAAAACACGCTCGCACCATATATTGTCTTCATTGTTATAAAGACCGTATAATATTTTCATGCCTAAATGCGACATGCCGATATCATATACATCGGGAAAGCAGAATGCAAACCTCATATCGACGTCCGCCTTGCTCTTTACTACGCTTCCCTGCTCGCCGCCGGTATATCTGCCGGGCTTTTGAACTTTCAGCAGAACCTCTTCAAGCTTTTCAGATACGTTCATTGTCTCGCCCCGTTTTTATCTTCTTATTATTACAGATTATAACATAAACCTACCGATAGAAAAAGAAAAATATAAGCATAAATTTTAAAAGCCCTCCGCCTACTATTTTTCGGCGAAAGGCTAACTTTAAGCTTCTTAATTTTCCAAATTAAATATATTTACAGTTCGGTCTATGACTTTGCCGCATTGGCTCTGCACTTTACGCCTTTATGCATATCTGTATTCCTCCACCAGCTCTCTTTTGAAGTGGTTTTTGTGTTATGTTAACTTGATTTTGATAATCCGGATAATTGCAGCGGAGGTTTTGCAAAATGCAGGAGGGCTGACAAATCTTACGGCCGCACCGATTTATCAGCAGTACAAGAGCGATGTAAAATTTGCTTTGACGGCAGTTCGGTCGGCAGGCGAAGCTGGACTTAAATGTATCTGTCTTTTCATTTTTTTATTGTTTAAATAAATTTGCAGCAAGCAAAGATTTACTTTCGCAGCTTCAAAAGCATTAATATCAGCATATACAGTCCGGTTATAAGCACGGTGAGGTTATTATATCCGTATAAAAGCATCACCGCGCCGACTGTAATAAGTATGGCGATAAAAATGCACGACACTGCAAGACTTATCCTTTTTGCACTCTCTGAGGATAATTTTATAGACAAAACATACTCTAATATTTTCCCGCCGTCGAGCTCAGATATCGGCAGCATGTTAAAGGCAGTCAGCGCCATGTTAGATGTACAAAACCAGAGAAACATCTCATTTTTATCTGCAAAAAAATACATAGCAGCGCTTATTGCCGCAGTTATAGCGCCGGCAAGCGGCCCTGCTGCAAGTATTGCGATTTCTTTTTTATATGACAGCGCGCCCTTAGGCTTTATAATATGCAGAACCGCCGGCTTAAGCTCTATTCGCCGCGGCATAGCGCTAAGCAGCTTCATAGCCGCTATATGTCCAAGCTCATGTATTATTACCGCCAATGCCGTGATGGACATCATACCCGTTTTATCTGTTAAAAAAAGCAGCGCTATGAAAGCGGTAAACGGCACGCTTATGTATATTTCACAGCCGAAAAGTTCAAATGTCAAATGCTCTGCTCTCCGACAAGCCACATGGGATTTATGCGCGTTCCGTTTATTCTTACCTCAAAATGGCAGTGCGCTCCCGTTGATACTCCCGTGCTGCCCACCTTTGCTATTGCCTGGCCCTTTTCTACTGTATCGCCTACGTTTAGCAGCGTTTCACTGCAGTGTGCGTACATTGTTTCAAGCCCCTCTCCGTGGGACAGCATTATATATATGCCATACGACGAGCTTTCACCCGTCTTGCTGACCGTGCCGGACATTGCTGCCCCTATATCTGAACCGTATGGAGCGGCAATATCTACGCCATAATGCATTGCCAGCTTGCCGCTTATAGGATGTATACGATATCCATACTCATCGCTTATACGTCCGCTCAGCGGCATCTGCATACTGTTAATGTCCGCTGATTTTGCGTTCATCATGCTTTTGTATTCATTTACATCCATTGTGTATTTTCCGGTTTCTTCCTCTTCAGAACTTGTACCCTGCGAGCTTTCTCCCGAAGCATCCGGTAAAGAGGAGGCAGCATCATTTGCCGCCGGATCCTGCGCTTCAGACGACTGCGGCTGCTGTGATTCAGCGCCGCCTGATGCGCTGCTTGTATTATCCGTGCCGGAGTCAAATACTCCAGTAACCGTCTGCATAACTTCTTCGACGCTTGTATAATCGTTGAACATTGAGATATATTTATCTCTTGTGAGCCTGTATATATCACCGCCTATAAATTTTATTATAAAGGCGGCTAATAAAGCTATAATACATATTATCAGCTGGGTTTTTATAAGTATTAAAATGCCTGCTCTTTTTTCTTTCTTTTTTTTAGGCGTTATAGGCAGTATTTCATCTTCCTCAAAAGAATTGTATTCGTTTTCTTCCATCTTGGCTCCTTTCTCCCTTAACAGGTACCTTCGATTTCGACTTTAGTTATATTTATGCTTTGTTGTCCAAAAAAATGTCTATTTTGCTCTCTCTTTTAATATTATCTATTGAATAAATATTAAAAATGTAGTAAGATAAAGATGTATAGATACATTTAAAGTCAGAAAAGATTCAGCAAAATTGGAGATAATATTATGCATGACCAAACCATGACTTTTTCACTTGGAAGCGACCATGAAAAGGAAATGAAGCAAATCCTTACGGCAGTTTATGATGCTCTTAAAGAAAAAGGCTATAATCCTATTAATCAGATTGTCGGCTATATTCTTTCTGAAGACCCGACATATATAACCACGCACAACAACGCCAGAAATTTAATTAGGAGAATTGACCGCGACGAGTTGCTTCAGGCACTTGTTAAAAATTATCTTATAGGGTAGTTTTGCACATAACAAGCCTTTACGGGTGCAAATCGCTGCTGCTGTAATATGGATAAATTTAGCTTTTTTATACCATATAAACTTAGCACGCAGACATGAACAGGAAAATATCTGCTGTAATTTTGACGTTATGTGTGAGATTACAAGATAATTAGCGCTGCTTTTTACAATATACTGTTATAATTCAACGTTAGTTTTTGCATAAAGCTCTAATTATCGTTATTTTAATTTTTATTTTATTTTTCTGAAAGGTGTGTAGAAATGTCAGAAGAAAAAAACAAATTTCTTACTTATAAGGGTAAGCCGTTAGTCCGAAACGGCAATACTATCTACTATGGTAACATGTCTGATAAATATGTCATAATGATGCAGATTATGAGTACTAAAACCGTAAATGATTTGGAGCTTGCCGATAAGGTTATAATCCAACTGATGTATACCGATCCTGACATAAAGACAAGAGACAGGGTTGTCAAAAAGAGCGAGAAGCACGGTTTATATAATGCTATGGACATTGGCTCAATATGGCTTGAAAGGGCGCTCGCTGAATAATTGCATATATAAAAAAAGGCCGAAAAAATTCGGCCTTTTTTATTATATTTTATCTCCATAATATATTGACTTTGCTCAGCCGGCAAGTAATAGATTAATTTTATTATTATAATCATTTTTGACATTATATATCAAATCGGGTACAATCTGAAATGTCGTATGAAAACGTAGTTAAAAACAACCTTTATAGCAATTGAGAGTGATATTAATGGAAGAAACAATATTAATTGTAGACGATGAATGCGAAATAGCAGATTTAGTTGAGGTTTATCTAAAAAATGAAGGATATGCTGTATTCAAATTTTATAATTCTGCCGACGCGCTTAAGTGCGTTGAAAGAGAAAAAATAAGCCTTGCTATTCTCGATGTTATGCTGCCAGATATGGATGGCTTTACATTATGTCAAAAAATAAGGGAAAACCATCTCTTCCCTATCATAATGCTTACTGCAAAGGTCGAAGATATAGACAAAATAACCGGCCTTACGCTTGGTGCAGACGATTATATCACCAAGCCTTTTAATCCTCTTGAATTAGTCGCAAGAGTAAAAACACAGCTAAGAAGATACAAGCGGTATAATTTGCCTGAATCGGCTTTTGACAATATTGACGAATATGATATACGCGGGCTTCATATTTCTAAAGGCAGCCATGAATGCACGCTTAACGGGAAAAATTTGGCTCTTACACCTATTGAATTTAATATTTTGTGGTATTTATGCGAGCATCTTGACAGCGTCGTATCATCTGAAGAACTGTTTGAAGCGGTTTGGGGAGAAAAATATCTTGACAGCAACAATACGGTAATGGCCCATATAGCGCGGCTGCGCGAAAAAATGGGTGAACCGGCGCGCAGACCTAAATTTATAAAAACCGTGTGGGGAGTTGGCTATAAAATTGAAAAATAATATTCTTAAATCATCTGACGATTACCGACAGCTTAAACGTAAAATATTTTTAAGAACGCTTATTATGCTTGTAATCTCTATTGCAGTTATTTGGTTCTTGTCTGTTATTGTGGTTCGCGGGAATTTTGCAAACGGTATGGTCAGCCTAATTCAAAGACTTTTTAACTTGGATTACAATTCTGCCTTAGATTTGTATTCAATTATTTTCCGCAATAATAAATATATATTAATATTGATAGCTATAGCCGTGGTTTTTATAATTATTTTCCGAATTTATCTTAACTGGTTTTCTAAATACTTTAACGAGATAAACCGCGGCATCGATGCCCTCGCTAAAGAGGATGGCGGAGATATTGTTCTTTCTGACGAACTGGCAGCAACTAAGAAAAAAATAAATTCTATAAAGCATACGCTGCAGCAGCGGGAGTTTGACGCGCAATTAGCCGAACAGCGAAAAAACGACCTTATAGTATATCTTGCCCACGACCTCAAAACTCCGCTTACGTCTGTTATTGGATACCTTACGCTTCTACATGACGAGCGTCAAATTTCTGAAGAGCTGCGTGAAAAATATTTAGCTATTTCTCTTGACAAAGCAGAGCGCTTGGAAGATTTAATAAATGAATTTTTCGAAATAACACGCTTTAATTTATCAAACATTGAGCTGCAGCTAAGTTATGTAAATCTTTCAAGAATGCTGCAGCAGCTTATATTTGAATTTAAGCCTATGTTTTCGGAGAAAAATCTTGACTGCAAGTTAGATATAGCTCCTGACATTTCTTTACGCTGCGACGTAGACAAAATGCAGAGAGTTTTTGATAATCTCCTTATAAATGCTGTAAATTACAGCTATAACGGCAGCACTATAAATATATCTGTCGCTCAGGATGAGAACGGCACGCTCATTAAATTTGTAAACAGCGGAAATACCATTCCTAAAGAAAAGCTCAGCAGGATATTCGAGCAGTTTTATCGCCTTGATTCGTCACGCAGCGCCAAAAGCGGCGGCTCAGGTCTTGGTCTTGCTATCGCAAAGCAAATAATCGAGCTTCATGGAGGAAAAATTTCCGCTGAAAGTCATAATGATACTGTTTCATTCATTATTTGGCTTCCATTAACGCCTGAAGAGTAAGCATTCAAGGCTCTTGCTTATGAAAATCATTTATAGTGTCGTCAGGCAGCAAAAGCTGTTTTTGCATGGCGACTCAATAAATTTAAAGATTATATTTTTGGAATGCTTTTTGCGCACATTTAAATTTGACAAAATTCGTCGTAAGAAAATCGTAAGAATTTCGTTGTATAAATGTAAGCTATTATTCTAAAAAAGCGAAAATATATTTATCCCCTTTCTGGTACGATAATCGTACAAAAAGGGGATTTTTATTTTTATAAGTCAAATTTACAGCAGTTAATCATTACGGCAGCACACTTTTTAAAGTTACAGCATTATCTTCTTTATAACAAAACTGCACACCAAATCTACGACATTTTATAATGCTCAGTTTTGTCGCTGTATACAGCGCCGTGCTGTACATAAAAGCATTGCAAGGATTTACACTGCTTCGGCTGCTTATTATCCCAATAAATTTATAAGGAGCATAAATAACTCTATGTCAAGAAAACGACTGACTGAAATTTTTCCATCTCTTCTGCCGTTTAGAAAAGCAGAGAAAAAGTTTTTCTTTTATTTAAAAATGAAATTTGACGGGCATCATTATTCCGAAACAGTTCTTAAAAATCAACTGCCATTTAAGCTTTTTGAAGCGCGCTCAAACATGTTTAACCAATACACTGGATTTGATGCATCATATCAAACTAACAAGGCTCACAATTTAAGGCTGGCCGCTGCAAAATTAGACGGCATGATTGTTTATCCCGGAGAAACATTTTCATTATGTCAGGCAATAAGAAATGCGGACAAGGAGATACCTTACAAAAACGGCCTGATTCTAATGAACGGAAGATGGACTACAGCTTACGGCGGAGGATTATGCCAAATAAGCAGCCTTCTGTTTTGGCTATTTTTGCATTCACCTCTTACAATAATTGAACGTCACGGACACGGAATACAAAATTTTCCGTATAATTTTTACGATGGAGTAAAGGGTGTAGACGCCGCAATATATGAAGGCTGGCTTGATTTGAAAGCAAAAAATGACACCGATTATGCATTTCAAATAAAAATAGAGTTTAATAATGAAAACATTATCGGCCAGCTTTTTGCCCAGCGCGACATCGGATTGTCATACAGCATTACCAATGGAAACACTGTATACTATAGGAAAAACGGAAAAATATATGAAGAAACCGATATACTGCGCAGCATTATGTCAGATATGTCAAATCAAAGTATAGCTATGGAAAGGCTTTACAGAAACAAATGCCAAATCGGATATGAGCTTCCAAGCAACACTTTAATTGATGATAAATATATATAAATTTCGTATAGGCAATTTTAATTAAAGCTATGTCACGTTTGAAACTCTGACTAATTTTATTATAAGCGCATGTAAATTCTATGACAAAACTTAAAAATAAAAATGTGCTTGAAAGAATTATACATCAAATCTTTATGTAACAAGATAGTTCTAAATCTCAGTCACTTTAATAGTTTTCTCATTACAAAAAGCGTAGCAAGTAAAGTTCATATCTTCCCTTGTATTGCTTATTCCGACGTGTAAAGAGACAGCAAAAAAGGTGCCCTCTCCAGATGATATCAGCTACCTGTCATCTAACATACCAGCATATCAGCTGTTAAAACTCCAATTCCACGCTATCACTGCTGGAGGTGGTGCGTTCCAGTAGTTCATGCCAGACGTCATATCCAAGTTCAATTTGAAAAAATTCCTGACTCTCCGGATTCATACGTCTAGGGTATATCGTAATTTTCTCGTCTGTCTGGGCAATTAAAACACTTTCATGCTCTTCCCGTGCCGCTGCTTTCTCCATCGTCAGCCCGACCAGAATATCAGGCTCATATGGAAGCGCATCCGGGAATCCCAGCCTAGCTTCCTCGAGAAAGCTATCAGCATCAATCGCAGTCATTTCAGGACATGGAATATAATTGGAATACTGCCCATCTTCAAGCACCACCGCCACGAAATTGCCGTTTTTATCCTCATAGAGTTTAGTTGTGATCATTACTTTTGCCTCCCTTGTTTTTTATATTATATATTACTAAAAAATAATAGTAAAGGACTTCTTTGTCAGTCACATTTCGTGAAGCAGGCCGCGTTTGCGTCTAATAGGAAAAGACGCTGCAAACAATACCCAGCAGTCTTTTTTCCGAAAAAGGTTGGTAGCAAGCCAGAGCTGTCATGAGCGCGCTTGCAAACGAGCAGGCGACGTGAGCATGACACTTTTTGTGGGTGGTAACGGCAGTCTGTGCAGTGAAGCCGTGATTTTAAAAAATCGCAACTAACCCAATGGCTCACCGCGATATATGGTTGCGCTGCAAACAATACCCACTATAAGCACGAGCAACAAGATAAAAAGCTGAATCTGGAACGCGAACACGCGTCCAGGCTCAGCCTGTCAGCAGGCAACAAAAGAGATGCCTGCGAAAAGTTTTGAAATAGACTCGAACCCGCAAAAAGTTGGTAGCGACAGGAGCCCGTTGCGAGGGCGTTTTGGGCCGGGCAGGTGAGCCGGGCGAGACTTTTTGCGGAAGAGGAGGAACAGTGGAGCGGGTGACTGATTTTTTATGGAATAAAAAATCAGAACTAGCGCAACTCGTTCCGACGTGAGAAACGTTGACAAAAAAGATATCCGTGCGCATTTAGGAAACCAAACCGCAACCGCTGGCGCTGGGTTGCGGTTTGGAAAGGAGGCGCAAGGGAGCGGGTGGATGACGTCTTTTTTTGCCGCAAGCATAAAAAGACGTCGGAGTAAAGCGGACTTTGCTCCAGCGTGGGTTATATTGACAAAATAGATATCCGCTATAAGCGCGAGAGTCAAGGCAAAAGAAAAAAACTGAACCTGGAACGCGAACACGCGTCCAGGCTCAGCTTGGTGCCGGTGGCGGGGGTCGAACCCGCACGTCCTTGCGGACAACGGATTTTGAGTCCGTCTCGTCTGCCAGTTCCAACACACCGGCATATAAATGCTATAAAGCCACTTTATTATCTCAGCGTCAAAACGCCTTAAAGAGATGCCTTTAAAACACCAACAGCATTTCCAAATTTATATGCCTGTATATTATATCACATAAATTCTAAAAATCAACGGATATTCGCACCATTTTTTTCAATACTAATAATAACACCTCTAAAGGAGATATTATTATGGATAAAAAAATAAAAAAAGTAAGCGGAAACAAGGGAAATCAAGGCGTTCTGACGAGCAAAATCCCGGCTAAAAGCATCAATGACGAGTTTTCCACTCAGGCTATATCACAGCCCGACAAGAGGCAGCCCAAAACCGGCGTTGCTCTTCCGGACGATGAAAATGTAGAACGTGCAAGAAACTGGGTCGACGAAAACGGATTAAGCTAAAAACATCATACTGTTTTTAAGACAGCACTTAAAGTTTTACCCTCTAAAAGCTAAGCAGTGTCAACTGCATACGGCCAATATGATAACTAAAATCAGCATAGCAGCCATTATTCAAAAGCTATGCTGATTTTTCTGTGCAAAAGCAGCTCGATAAAAACAATCTCTCACTGTGCAGCCGCTCACTGGCATAAAGACATTTCCGGCAGTATATCCGATATAATAGCCTTTATAATATTAAAACGGTCTGTGGAATTTTTATATCTGCTGCTTTAAATATCTAACCGAAGGTCAATGCTGAGGTCAAACATGATTAAGGCAAGGCATCACGTTTAATTATTTGCAGCAAGCATCATGACAGGCCGCATATTTCTTTAAACTGCTGCTCGTTTATAATCTCAACACCAAGTTCCTGCGCCTTTTTAAGCTTGCTGCCAGCGCTTTCGCCCGCCAATACATAGTCGGTTTTCTTTGAGACGGACGACGATGCCTTCCCGCCGAGCCTTCGTATTATTTCCGACGCTTCTTCCCTTGTAAACTCTGTAAGAGTTCCTGTAAGCACAAACGTTTTGCCTAAAAGCAGCTTATCTGTCTCAGATGCTTGCTCAGAATTAAGATTTAATCCCGCTTCTCTGAATTTTTCTATCATTGTCCGCGTCTCATCAAGAGCGAAAAACTCAAATGTGTCCTGCGCCATAACGTCGCCAAACCCGTCCAGCGCTTCAAGCTCCTCCTGAGACGCCGACATTATCCCATCTATTCCGGCAAAATTTTCTGCAAGTATTCTTGCGGCTGCGGCGCCTATGTGCCGTATTCCAAGTCCAAATATAAAGCGCCATAGCTCGTTGCTTTTTGAGCGCTCTATCGACTGCAGCAGATTTTGCGCAGATTTTTCGCCCATGCGCGGCAGATTTATTATGTCCTCAGCCTTGAGATGATATATATCTACCGGCGACGATATCAGTCCGTTGTCTATGAAAAGGTGCACTGCGGCCGGACCCATTCCCTCTATATTCATAGCGCCGCGCGATGCAAAATGTATAAGATGTCGTGCAAGCTGCGCAGGACATGCGGCATTTGTACACCTTATTACAGCTTCGTCCTCTTCTCTAAACGCCCTGGCGCCGCATGAAGGACAAACTTTTGGCATCTCATAGGGTGCAGAGCCGGACGCGTGGCTTTTTACCGCCACCACCTCCGGTATTATATCCCCGGCTTTGCGCACTATTACAGTGTCGCCTATTCTTATGTCCTTTTCCTTTATAAAGTCCTCGTTGTGCAGCACCGCCCTCGTCACCGTCGTGCCGGCAAGCATTATTGGCTCAAAAACCGCCGTCGGTGTAAGCGCTCCGGTTCGGCCGACATTTATTTCTATCTCTTTAAGCACCGTTTCCTTTTCCTCCGGCGGGTATTTATAGGCCATAGCCCAGCGCGGGAATTTTGAAGTTGCCCCAATACTTCTGCGCTGGGAAAAATTATTTATATTTATTACCGCACCGTCGGTGCCAAAAGGCAGCTTTCCGCGCTCGTTGCCTATGCGCTCTATTTCTGCTGAGACTTCCTCAATGCTGCTGCAAACCTTATAAAAAGGAATTATCTTAAAGCCGGCAGATTTGAGATATTCAAGGCTTTCACTGTCTGTTTCAAATTCAAGTCCCTCAGACGACAAAATGGAAAATATAAATATATCCAGTCCTCTTGACGCCGTTATTTTCGGGTCCTTTTGGCGCAGCGCTCCCGATGCGGCATTGCGCGGATTTTTTGGAGGCTTTTCACCCAATTCCTCCTGAATATCCACTAATCTTTCAAAAGAGCTTATAGGCATGAACACCTCGCCGCGCACCTCTAAAAACGGGGCGTCGGTTTTTATAGACAGCGGGACCGACCTTATAGTGCGTATATTTGCCGTTATATTCTCTCCTATACGTCCGTCTCCGCGCGTCGATGCACGGTATAACTGCCCGTTTCTGTACTCTATCGATACTGAAAGTCCGTCAATTTTTGGCTCTACTATATACTCAGTTTTGCCCAAAGCTTTTTCCATACGCTCGTTAAAGTCGTATATTTCCTCCATACTGAAAGCGTCTTCCAAGCTGAGCATGGCAGTATTATGCGCTACTTTCTCAAATGTATCCTCTGCACTGCCGCCTACCCGCTGCGTGGGAGAATCAGGTGTTATATACTCGGGGTTCTCCGCCTCCAGCTGCTCGAGTCGGCGCAGCAGCATATCGAACTCACGGTCGTCTATCTCCGGGTCGTTATCTATATAATATCTTTTATTATGATAATTTATTTCTTTTCTGAGCTGCTCTATCTCAGCCTGTATTTTTTCCTTCATATTAACCCTCTTTCACGACATGAGTATGTTATGACTAAATGCTTTATTTTCGCAAGTTGAAATCTACGCATAGGCTGTTTGCTTTTAATAAATCCGTCAGCTTTCTCCACTCTGCCCTGCATATGCGGACTCTTCGGACGTGTTAGATGCACCCGCTGCAATATTCGCATAAACGTTCGGCACGCTTCCTACAAGTATCGTCTCGGCAATTAAATAGCTTGATGCTATCTCTACAGATGTGCTGTGCCACGATGATACCAAATATACCGTTGTCGTCACTTTCAGCATAATGCGGTGCAGCGTCTGATTTATTCCCGCGCTTTCAAACACGTTTTCATATGACGTCAGGACTCCTTCGGCAAACTGCAGCTTAAAACTGAGCTTAGGGCCGCGGCCCATAAGCAAGTCGCTGCCGGTAAAGGTTCCTATCGGCACCTTAAACTCGCTGTATTCGCTGCTCGATAAGTTTTCCATAATCTTATCGCTTATTTTCGATTTAAGCTGGTTCATTTTTACGGTGTCGGTCTGTATTGCTGATATCTGCGAGCTGTCGTCCTTTTGCAGAGTTACAAGCTCAGAATAACTTATTCCGTCCTCCGCAAGGACCGCGTCTACAGCATTGTTAAAGGCTTTCTCTGCTATATTTTGAGCATATACTTCAGATATATTCGAAATAGACGGCCACATGCAGCCGTCTATTGCTATAAAAGCAACAGCAATTATGATAATTATTATGAGCAGTTTCTTTATCGGACTGCTTCTGCGTCGCCCCATCTTCATAAAATTTGCCCCTTTGAAAATATACTTTTACTCTATTACCAGTATATACAAAGGAGCTTTTTTGGTGAAAAAATGGCTCTTTTAACGTCCTAATTTTAATTTTTATGCTATTTTTTATTTTCCAGCTGATTTTAATGCTATGCTGCGGCCGACCATTTTAATTAATCGTTCGTTATATGCCCACCGGCACCAACAGCCGCATATCATTCGGCAAGCAGTATATCGTCGGAAAGAGGCTGTGCTGCATTGGGCGCCCAAACGCTTCCAAACAGCGGCCGCCCCGACGATGCGGCAAGCTGCCTGCTGTCGGCTTCAAGAGTAAAGGCAATTACTCATCCGTATGGAAGCGGCAAATGGCTTAAGCGCTACTCCGCCGGCTGCGCGTCAAGCTTCCAGCTTTCGGTATTCACTATTGTCGCCGCCATCATGGTGCCGTCATTGAATATGAATGTCACTCTATTTGTGCCGTATGTATACACCAATATCCGATAATTTTCAAGTACGGGACCAAGCATGAAAAACACATCGCTCTTCTCCGGCTGGCCGCTGCGCTCCGGCTGTCCGAGATGTGCTATTACATCATCCTCCGTCGCCACATAAAGCGGAAAACCATACGGCTCGCTGTAGCTGACTATGGCCGATATAACCTCATTTGAATCCGGAAGATAACAATACAGCTCGTTTACGGCGTTAAGCTCTATATGACTGCTGAACTCATTCTCTGTAAGTGTTATCTCACCGTGGCCGTCGTCCGCGCTCGATTCTGTGCTGCTCGCAGCGTTTTCATAATATGCCCTTACCGCGTCCGCATTGTCGCCTAATTTTATCTCAAGCGGATACATCTGTCCGGCTGTTGCGTATTCGCTCACATTTACCGGCGTAAACGATAAGTCCGGCTGCGACACAAACGGCGCTTCAGACGATACCGTACCGCTGCTGCCGTCACCGCATGATGTCAGCAGTCCAACAACCATAAATAATGACATAAACAAAGCTGTCAGTTTTTTCATTTACTAATCCTCCAATATATCGATGATTTTGTGCAAATCGTTTATTCAACTATATCAGCCGCGCCGCTCACAGCAGGCGATACGCTTATAGAAGCGTGCCATTGCTATGCTGACGGCCGACTTTAGACTGTACCGGCTTCAATCAGTAGTTTGTCCATGTATAACAGAGTTTCTCCGACCAAATCCGCATCGTAAAAAGGCGCTGCCGCTTTCATTGTCGCCGAATACGGTGATGGGCTCTTATTATGCTAAGCCCCACAAGCCGGCTTCAAAGGCGCCCAAATGCTTAGCTTCCGTTTTCTGCCAGAGATGCTGCCTACTCACCGCTATGTGATAAATATAATCTCTTCTGCCGTCATCTTTTTCAATGACCGCTCCGATGATTTTCCAATTTCTCCGCTGCAAAGCAGGTTTGGAGATTTCTTTTTAATTTTTCTCTGCCGTTTTTGAAATAGTCGGCATTCTTTAGTCAAATGCCGGCGTACAGGCGCCATAACGAGTAAACATTGTTGCCGTTTTTGTACATGTTCTTGTCTTCATTTTTCGCCGTGCATAATTACGATTTATGAATTGCTGTCCAGCAAATCCTTGCGCAGCTGCCAGAGGTCCTGTGATAAATCGACATAATAATTGTGCGGGTTTTCCAGCCTCAGCACCTCGTCCCAAAGAGTCGATACCTGCCGCTCGCAATATGCTTTTATGGACTGCACCGACGGACATTTATATACTAATTTGCCGTTTTTATAAATCTGCTTATGCAGCGGCCGCGCTATGAAATCCGTAATAGTCTTACGCTTCCAAGTATATTCCGGGTCAAATATCTCATATGGTGCATTCTCATCTATATTTTCGCCGTGCAGTGTTACAACATCGGCGATTGCTTTGCCGCTCGTTTTGTCAAACAGTCTGTGCACCTGCTTAAAGCCGGGAATAGTAAGCTTGGTTATGTTCTCGCTTATCTTTATCTTCGGTATTATCTTACCGTCCTTTTCAATACCGGCAAGCTTATATACGCCGCCGAATACAGAATCCGACGATGCCGTTATGAGTCGCTCGCCGACGCCGAAAGAGTCTATTTTACCGCCCTGTATTATTACCTCTCTGATTATATTTTCATCAAGCGAGTTTGTGGCGATAATTCCGCAGTCTGGGAAGCCTGCTTCATCAAGCATTTTGCGCGCGCGCTTTGACAGATACGTTATATCGCCGCTGTCTATGCGTATGCTCTGCGGCCTAAATCCGCGCGGAATTATTTCTTCATTAAACACCTTTATGGCATTGGGTACTCCGGATTTAAGCACATTATAAGTGTCAACAAGCAGCGAGCAATTTTCCGGATATGTCCTCGCATATGCTCTAAAAGCATCCAGCTCGCTGTCAAACATCTGTACCCAGCTGTGCGCCATGGTCCCAACCGCCGGTATGCCGTAAAGCTTTTCAGCAAGCGTTAACGACGAGCCAATGCATCCGCCGATATATGCTGCACGGGCGCCGTAGAGGGCAGCCGACAGGCCGTGTGCACGCCGCGCACCAAACTCCATCACCGTGCGGCCCTGTGCCGCCCTTACTATTCTGTTCGCTTTAGTCGCTATAAGAGACTGGTGATTTATTATCATAAGAAGCGCAGTTTCTATCAGCTGAGCCTGTATAATTGGGCCGCGCACTATTATCACCGGCTCTTTCGGAAAGATTGGCGTACCTTCCTCAACTGCAAAAATATCACATTCAAATTTAAAGTTTTTGAGATACGAAAGAAAGCCCTCTGAATATATGCCTTTTGAGCGTAAAAACTCTATATCCTCATCAGTAAATTTTAGGCCCTCTATAAACTCTATAAGCTGCTGTAGTCCCGCCATTATGGCAAAGCCGCCGCCGTCCGGCACCCGGCGAAAAAACATGTCAAAATATGCTACGGTATCCGACATATGATTGTTAAAATATCCGCCGCTCATGGTTATTTCATAATAGTCCGCTGCCAATGCCAGCGCCGCTTCATTATCAATCAAAGACATATGCACACCTTCACTGCTTCATTTATTTTTTTATCTTTATTCAATTATAGTTTAACAATTTTTCCCGTATTTTTCAACCTATTTTAAAGATGCACTCGCCTCATCGTATTACATCTCAAACAAAGCAAAATGATTATATGGTACTATTTTCATCTGCCGCAGCATATACTTTAATGCTTGTAAGGGCTTGTCTACTCCGATATGCTTTACTATCGATATTAAATATGTATGTCCCAAATTTGGTACTCTAAAGGACTTGCCGAACAAATTTTCGTTGACAAGGCTTTTTGGATATTGTACAATATACTTGCAAAATAAAACAAATGTTCTTTTTGACTTGGAGGTTTAAAATGTCTGGTAATTTTATAATATTAACAATTTTTGAGGTAATAATAGCCGCAGCGCTTATAATAGGACTTTTTAACGAAAGAAAGCTTGCAGATTTTGAAGAAATGATGTTTAAAAGAATAAAGCATTTCTTTTGCAAAGATAAAGGGAAAAACGCGCCAAAAAAAATAAGCAGCTGCCGCAGGATTAAGACGCCGTCGGGACATTCGCGCAGACGGTGCGCGTGAGAAAGATAAGGTATCATCTATATAAGTGTATCTTATATAATATATTATTATTTACACAGAACTATAGATGTAAAATGTGTTTAGAAGCATACTTCTAATCGAATTTGTAAAGAAGAAAGGATATAAAACATATGTATATGGAACATTTTGGAGTAAGGTTAATTAAAAAAAAATATTCGTTTTATTTAAAAAGAGATGAGTTTGCCTTAATTAACACAAAACCTTCTCTTCCCGTATTTGAAAATTTAATTAAGAGAAATGCATACACTGACGACAAACATACTGAATACACAAAAGAATGGTGTGAACAATATAGAGAATTATGTTTGCAAAATTTTGATTTAAATATAAAATACTTTAATCAATTAAACTATTCTGATTTTGACAATGCTGTTGCGACTTTTTTAAAAAATAACAGTGAATTCTGTAAAGTTAATAATTTATTTGACTTCAATGGTGTATGCGGATATTATATTATGGTTCTTGACAAATATAAGCAGGCTTATATAGGCAGGAGCAATAATATAAAAGCACGAATTCAAGCACATTGGACAAATACTAAAGCTTTTGACCGCACCTTACTTCCCATGTATGCAGTAAACACCTCTGCTTTCTCAATCGACTTCTTTAGAGCATTGGATACAACAAGAATATATGCATGGAAAATAGATTTGCCTGATAATGATTTATTCTATGATGTTTCCTTTTATGATATAGAAAAGGAATTAATTGAAGATTTTCCAAAGCAATTTCTTACTAACCGCATTGGCGGAGGCTTGCCAACTCCATTAGAAGCAATTGCCACAATGAATAAACGCAATTTGACTTGAGCATAACCCTTTTAAGCCAACCTTATTTTAAATATAAACGTCTGACGTTTATTACTGTATCTCTCCCAATTTTAAAACCGTTCTCTTAACAAGTAAGAGAACGGTTTTAAAATTGCATCTATTAACATTATCTGCTATAAATTTTCACCTATGCCTATGGCCTTTAAATTGTACTCTATCAAATGCTGCTTTGATTTCGGCACACATGCTTCAACAGCGCCCTTAAGCGCCTGATTGGAGCAAAACGCCGACTCTTTAAACAGCTTGCCGAGCATTATCATATTTGCAAGGCCGTTAAGCTCGTTTTCCTCCGCCAACTCGGTTGCCGGGACGTAAAAAGCCTTAACGTCATTGCGCGAGACTTTCTCGTCTATAAGCGAACTGTCAATTATGACAATGCCGTCCTGTTCAACAGAATCTATAAATCTCTCAAATGACGGACGGTTCATAGCCAAAAACACATTCGGCTTTACCACAAGCGGAGAGCCTATCGGCTCGTCGGATATACACACGCTGCAGTTTGCTGTGCCGCCTCTCATCTCCGGTCCGTAGGACGGGAGCCACGACACTTCTTTTTCATCTGCAAGGCCTGCCCCGGCTATTTCCTTGCCCATAAATAGTATACCCTGACCGCCGAAACCTGCTATTTTTATCTTATATTCCACGCTGTCCGCCCCCCTCTACTGCTTATCGCCGATATCCTTATAAACCCCAAGCGGGTAATAAGGTATCATGTTGTCGCGCAGCCACTGCATCGCCTCAACCGGAGAAAGTCCCCAGTTGGTCGGGCAGGTGGACAGCACCTCTACTATTGAAAATCCCTTTTTCTCTATCTGGTTCTTAAATGCCTTGACTATGGCCTTACGCGCCTCTTTTATATGTGGTACGCTGTCCACCGATACGCGCTGTGCCAGCGCCACGCCGTCTAATGTGGACAGCATTTCGCACACCCTTATCGGGTTGCCAGAGTAGGATACATCTCTGCCATAGGGGGTAGTCTGCGTTACCTGACCCGGCAGAGTAGTCGGTGCCATCTGTCCGCCTGTCATGCCGTATATGGCGTTGTTTATAAATATTACCGTTATGTTTTCGCCACGGGTAGCGGAATGCACCGTCTCCGCCGTGCCTATCGCCGCCAAGTCGCCGTCTCCCTGATATGTAAACACAACATTGTCCGGATGCGCTCTCTTAACGCCCGTCGCCACCGCCGGAGCACGGCCGTGCGGCGCTTGTATCATATCGCATTCAAAATAGTTATAGGACATTACCGAGCATCCCACCGACGCTATGCCTACCGTGCGTCCCTCTACTCCAAGCTCGTCTATCGCCTCAGCCACAAGGCGGTGGACTATGCCGTGCGTGCAGCCCGGGCAGTAATGCGTATCCACATCGCACAGCGCTTTTGGCTTTTCAAATACTACAGACATGCTATTACCTCCCCAGCTCCATTATTTTTGCAAGTACTTCACCCGGCTCGGGTATCACGCCGCCGGTGCGGCCGTAAAACTCCACCGGCACCGCGCCGTTCACCGCGAGTCTCACGTCTTCTACCATCTGGCCCATGCTCATCTCAACCGAAAGGAAGCATTTGACCTGATTTACATATTTAGCAATAGTGTCCGTCGGATACGGCCACAGCGTTATGGGCCGGATGCAGCCGGCTTTTACGCCCTGCTCCCTCGCCTCTTTAACCGCCGCCTTTACTATCCTGGAGGTAGCCCCGTATGCCACTACTGCTATCTCAGCGTCCTCCATGAGATATTCCTCTGCGCGCTGCTCTTTTTCTTTTATTATCTCATACCGCTTATATCTCTCTATAACGCGGTTCTCCAGCTCCTCTGCCTGCAAATACAAGGAATTTATTATATTGTGGCGGCGCTTGTTCTGGTGTCCGCTTGCCGCCCACGGCTTTTCATGCGGAGACGTCTGCGGCTTTTCTATCACCACCGGCTCCATCATCTGACCAAGCATTCCGTCGGCTAAAATCATCGCCGGCACCCTGTATTCTTCTGCCCTGTCAAAGGCGAGATAAACCAAATCCATTATCTCCTGCACTGTCGCCGGAGCAAATACAAGCACCTGAAAGTCGCCGTGCCCCAATGCACGCGTCGCCTGGAAATAATCGGCCTGCGACGGCTGTATGCCGCCAAGACCCGGTCCGCCGCGCTGCACATTGACGATAAGCGCAGGAACATCCGAGCCGGCCATGTATGATATAGCCTCGGTTTTAAGGCTTATTCCCGGTGAAGAGGATGACGTCATTGCCCTTATGCCGGAAGCCGCCGCGCCCAGCAGCATGTTCGAGGCCGCCAGCTCTGACTCCGCCTGTAAATATACGCCGCCTATTTTGGGCAGGCGCTTTGACATATACGCCGCCACTTCCGTCTGCGGCGTTATCGGGTAACCGAAGAAATGGATGCAGCCGGCCTGTATGGCGGCCTCAGCCAACGCTTCGTTGCCTTTCATAAGTACGCGTTTGGACATATGTATCACTACCTTTCCGCTCTCTCTACTCTTATTACTACGTCCGGACATATCGTAGCGCACATAGCGCAGGATATGCATTTTTCAATATCCGTCACTTCAACTGCCCGGTAGCCCTTGGCATTAAAGCCGTCCTCCGACAAACGGAGTATTTTCTTAGGGCACACGCTTACGCAAAGGCCGCAGCCCTTGCATTTTTCCCTGTTGATAGTAAGCTTTTCCATAAAGCACTGCCTTTCTGCCTTTTACTCTTTCCATGGCGGTATTACATGTATATCTATCTCAAACAAGCCGTTTATATCCGGCCTGCTTTCATCTGCAATCTGCCTTTCGACTGCCGTATATACTACCGGAAGCCCGGTTAGCTCAGACAATTTATCAATATAATCTTCGGATGATTTTACAGTATCTATATCGGTGTATTCGCCTAAATGTGAATTATTCACAAGCCCCGTTGCCTTAAGCCGCGACGCCGCTTCAATCTCTTTCAGCACGGCCGCTGCCGTCTCCGGCGTATCGACAAGCGGACGATACATATTAGCGACATACAGCATATCATACCCCGCGTCCGATATCCGCGAAGAAAATCTGCCAAGCGCGGTGGCACCTGCGTCATCGCCGCCGGCGTCGATTATTATTTTCTGATAACCGCCGCTCAGCGCTGCGTCAATTTTGGGCGAAAGAGCCGGTATGTCCAATGTGCTGCCGGCATATATCGGCGATATTATATCTATACCCCTTTTAGTAAGTACCGATGCATAATCAGACGAGCGGAAATACGGATTTACAACATCCATATCAATCAGCAAAACATTTTCATAAATATTCCGCTCGCGCAGGGCAAGATTTATTGAAAAATTGGTTTTGCCGCTGCCATAGTGCCCGCAGATTATAATTATATTTTTTTCTCTCACATCTAACCTCTAAAACGTTAAAGATAAATTAAACTGACGGCTGGAATTTTAAACCCTATCTCCATTCCTCAACATGGCATAATTTCACCGCTCTGCAACATTTCATTC
The DNA here is from genome assembly GCA_030842085.1 of Bacillota bacterium. Classification (GTDB taxonomy): domain Bacteria; phylum Bacillota; class Clostridia; order Oscillospirales; family Acutalibacteraceae; genus Timburyella. Next base: position 25,542 of record JAUUSE010000004.1, read on the forward strand.
ATTAATAATAAACGCAGGAATATTAAGCAAAAATACGACCTAAAAATAATTAACTTATTGCCACTTCACTTTACAATCGACTAAATTTATTATATCACCGCTAAAACATTTTTTCAATGCATAGAGAATTTTATAATATTTTGTAAAATAATTTTCTGCAAAAGTATATCGCGGGAAACAATAACAATACTCTGCCGACATAAATCTCAGATACTTCACCATATGCGGCGACAAAGCTTGGGCATGAACATAAAAATCAGATTTCAACATATTCTGCCATCCATATAAGGCAATACCAGCTTAGGCAAAGTATATATATGCAAGAAACGCATCTTCCACCACGAATTGGCAGTCACCTACAATCGCATTAAGAGAAGAAGCAAACAAGATGTCATAAGCATAAATTTATAATAATATAAGCGAGCGGCTTAATATCACCACTACGCCATTAAAAGCATAATATGTGACTGAACCCTTTCGTGCAAAAAATAAATTGAGAGGTCAAAGCCATGTCTTTTACCGACAGAGAATTATTTGCAAGAATGTTAAAATGCGAGGCTGAGGGTGAGGGCGATACCGGAATGCGGGCCGTTGCTACAATAATAATGAACAGGGTTAACGCTTCTACCGGCGAATATCAAAGGGTATGTCAAGGAGATATAAGGCTAGTGCTGCTTCAGGAAGGGCAGTTTGACTGTGCAAGGGATATAGTCGGCGGACGGCCAAATCCGCGCTCAATATATTCACTGACTCCTGACCAGATTCAGTATGATATTGTCGACTGGGCATTCGGCGGCGGACTGCTGAACGCCGTTGGCGATTGCCTGTGGTATCTCAATCCATTCAGGCCCTCCTGTTCACAAAATTTTCCCGGAGACTCTGGTACATTTCACACCCGCATAGGCAATCACTGCTTTTATCGGCCTACGCCGTATTACGATAATACTTAAATTTATATGCCGCCTTAAATAATACATATTCATTTCAGCTATTAAACCACCAATTTAAGCTTTATCAGTATTTGTTATGTATTGTAAATTCGGCGGAGATTGGAGTTTATAATGGAGCAAACTACAAATTATAATACTAATTCGCCATCGGCAGGAAGCAGCGTCTACCCGCAGTCGTCCGGAGTGAACACTGCGGCAGGAAATATTAACAGCAGCGGTCCCGCCGGAAACAATATCTCTTTGCCTCAGGCACAATCGGGATATAACGTTTATCCTCAATCTTCATATAGCCTGCAAGGTCAAACAAACAGCACAATGACTCAAAACACTGCCAATAGCGGAATGCAAAACATGGCCGGCAATGCATCTTCTAATATATCTATACCATCTACATCTGTTCTGCCTTATTCGCCATACAGCACCGACTCGGCTATTCAGTATCAGGCGCCCGCACAATCAGGAATTCGTACTATTCAGCCGCTGAATATGCCGCTGCAAAACAATGAAAACACTCCCGAAACGCTGACTAACCCGATATACATACCTGGCTTTTTAAGGCAGAATATCGGGCGTTGGATGAGAGTGGAATTCCTTATAGGGAACACTATGACCGACCGCGTCGGAGTACTTACCGAAGTCGGTGCAAGCTATATACTGCTGCATTCAATAGACCCTAACAGCTATATTTTGTGTGATATGTTCTCTATTAAATTTGTAGTTATCATTAACACTGATAATTATGGCTCACTGTTTATCGACCAATAATTTTAAAACTCTTAGCATAAGTATTAATTTTAAGCTATCTTTATATTTTTAAAAACGGCCGTTCTCTCGAACGACCGTTTTTATTTAAGCTGTTATGATATTCAACTTACTTTTTTACCATTTAAGATTTCTTTTTAAAGCCCATTTTTTTCTCCTCACCTTTTATTATACGCTTTATGTTTTCACGATGCTTTATAATTACTATTACGGCAATTATCAGCGCAAACAGCGTCTCAAAATTCTTCTGCCCCATGTTAAACGGAGAATATGTGTAAACACTGGCTGCATGCGTAAAATCATATATAAGATATGTAGTAATAGGCAGCGCTATTGCTGCCGCTATTGATGAGAGAGATACTATCCTGCTGATGGCAAAGCATATTAAAAAAACAGCTATTATTATAAGAAACACGCGCCAGTCAATAAGCAGCACCATTGCGGCTGAGGTTACTACCCCTTTGCCGCCCCTAAACCCAAAATAAATCGGGTAAAGATGCCCCAAAAGGCAGCATACTCCGCATATAAATGCGCCGTACACAGGGTCTATCGTTGAAGCTATCTGCTGCGTCTGCGGCAGATAGTTAAGCAGCGCAAACACCGCATATCTACCAATAGCGACAGCTGCTATAGTTTTCGCAAAATCGCATATAAAGGTCAGTATGCCGGAATATTTCCCGCCGGCCCTAAATGCATTCGTCATGCCGGCGTTGCCGCTGCCTACGTCCCTTACATCTATATTGGCAAACGCCCTCGTATATATAATGGCAAAGTTTATGCTGCCCAAGAGATAGGCTATAATCCCCGCCGCTAAAAAAATAAGCAGCACAATTACCTTATCAGTCATTTTATTCCTCCATTACACATGGTTGCTGAAGCTTCGTTATTTTTCATTTATATGCAGAGCATAGCTCCCTAATTTGCATGTCCGGCCGTCTCTATAATTATCAGCATAATTTAAATGCACAAATTATATACGCCTATCAGTCGCAAAATGTTTGCCGGCATATGCCTCAGTCGCCGCGCTCGCGTATTATCATTCTTATAGGAGCCCCTTCAAAGCCGTATGTCTCTCGTATGCGGTTCTCTATATACCGTTTATATGAAAAGTGAAATAAATCCGCCCTGTTGCAGAAAAGCACGAATGTCGGAGGGCAAACCGATGACTGAGTCATATAATATATCTTAAGGCGTCTGCCCTTATCAGACGGAGGCTGTACCCTCGACGTAGCGTCGATGAGCAAATCGTTGAGCATACCCGTCGATATTCTCATACTGTTCTGGTCGGCTACATATTTTATAAGCTCAAACAGGCGATTAACCCGCTCGCCGGTTTTAGCGGAAATAAACACCATTACCGCAAAGGACATAAATGAAAAATCATTCATTAGCTTTTTGCGGTAGCTGTCCATCGTTTTGCCGTCCTTTTCTACCGCGTCCCATTTATTAACAGCTATTATGCAGCCCTTGCCGGCGTCCAGCGCAAGGCCCGCCACCTTAGAATCCTGCTCAGTAAATCCTACCGTCGCATCTATCATTATCACACAGACGTCGCAGCGTTCCACTGCTGCTTTAGTGCGCACAATACTGTATTTTTCAATTTTATCGTCTACCTTGCTCTTGCGGCGCAGCCCTGCAGTATCCGTAAAGATAAAGCTGCCGTAATCATTGTCAACACGCATGTCGACCGAGTCGCGGGTAGTGCCCGCTATGTCGGACACAATAAGCCTGTTTTCTCCCGCTATATAATTAATAAGTGAGGATTTTCCCGCATTAGGCCGGCCTATAACGGCTACCTTTACAGCGTCGGAATCTTCTGCTTCAGCATCGTCTGCCGGTAAGTAATTATATACCTCGTCCAGCAAATCGCCGGTGCCGTGGCCGTGCACCGATGACACCTGGACAGGTTCGCCCAGTCCGAGATTATAAAACTCATAAAACTCCGCCGGCGGATTGCCTAAGCTGTCGCACTTATTTACGCACAGAACTATCGGCTTGCTGCTTTTGCGCAGCATGGCCGCCACGTCCTCGTCTGCCGCCGTTACGCCGGTGCGCAAATCAACCACCATTATTATTACATCCGCCATGTCAATAGCAAGACTCGCCTGCCTGCGCATCTGCGTCAGTATCTCATCGTCGGAATACGGCTCTATTCCGCCGGTGTCTATCAGCAGTACTTCCCTGCCGCGCCATTCGCAGTCGGCGTATATCCTGTCGCGCGTGACGCCTGGCGTATCATCGACAATGGACACCCTGCGCCCCACCAGCTTATTAAACAATGTGGATTTTCCAACATTCGGGCGCCCGACAACAGCTACTATCGGTTTTCCCATATATAATCGGCTTTACGCCTTCTTCCTTTCCTTTTTCATCGTGTGATTTTCGCTATATGCCAAATGCGGCCAAATGGATATTATCGGCAGTTGTAAAGCCGCGCAGCCGGACGCACAAATTACAGCGAGTACGCCGCTATATATCAAAAGCCGGATATTAAAACTTACATAAATATAATATTTTAGGCGTACGGCACAAACACAAAAAGATATATGCCGTCTAATATATGCGTAGATACGGCTTAATCTGCGTACATTGCATTAACATTATTTGCAGCGCTCATGCAGCCACATTAATTCAAAAATTTGCGGGCACCAAAGCATGTCTCCATGCCACCGTGTTACAACTCTTCACCGATAAGCGCTGAAAGCAGCTCATATCCGCCGTTGCATGGTACCGCCTTAAGTGGCACATTAAGCGCCGTCTCCACCTCTGATGGAGTTATATCATCCAAAAATCTCGCATTTTCGCTGTCCAGCATAGAATCTGATATAAGCAGATATTCACCCAAGTCGGCGCCGCTGAGCTGCTTTATAAGGTCCTGTCCGCATATAAGCCCTGTTACGCTTATGCTGCGGCCGAAAAAGTCGTTGTCTATTTTATAAACCTTACACTCTAAATTATGCCATTTATCCTGCGCCATGTCAACAAGGCACTTTATAATTTTATATGACGCCTCACCCGTCGCTATGCTTATTTTTCTGCTCACTATACTTTCCGGCGCAGTTTTAAGCGCCTGAATAAAATCATGCCTTAAAAGAGTACACATACCCACTCCGTTTTCCAGCTGTAAAAAATCGCCGTAATATTCATAGTCCGGAGTGTCGCTCCCGCATATCACATAAAATTCGTCCGACGGATATATCAGCCGCGTTCCATACTCTTTTTCAAACTTGTCGCCAAAACCGTTTATTATATTCAAAACCTCTTGCGCCGTCTCTTTGCTGTAAGGCTCAATTTTTTCCAATCTTTCGCGATAAGCAGTAAGTCCCACCGGTACGGCCGCTATGCTCTGCACTGCCGGATAAAGGGAAGCAAGTTTTTCAATGCTATACACAAGCTCCTCACCGTCATTTATTCCCGGACAAAGCACTATCTGGCAGTTCATCTTTATACCGGCCTTTGCAAACATGTATATATAATTAAGGCATTCGCCGGCAAACCTGTTTTTCATCATGCGGACGCGAAGCTCCGGGTTCATAGTGTGCACCGATATATTTATGGGACTTATATGCATCCTGATTATGCGCTCTACATCCGCCTCGCGCAGGTTTGTAAGCGTAATATAGTTGCCGAAAAGGAAGGACATGCGCTCGTCGTCGTCCTTAACATACAGGCTTTTGCGCAGCCCTTGCGGCATTTGGTCTATAAAACAGAACATACATTTATTACGGCAGGTGTGCTGCTCGTCCATAAGATATGTTGAAAATATCAGGCCGATATCCTCATATTCTGGCTTTTTTATTCGAACATGCCGCTCTTTTCCGCTGCGTGAATATACAATATCCAGTTTTTCGTCGGTTATATAAAACTGATAATCAAGCACGTCGTTTACTTCGTTCCCATTTATGCTTTCCAATATATCGCCGGAACGCATGCCCTTTTTATACGCAATACCGCCCGCTTCCACATTTTCAATTATTACCGGCATAATGTTTACCTCAAAAAGTTTATATTAAAAAAACAGAGAAGGAAAAAATCCTCCTCTTTTTTCTTTACTATGCTTCTTTTTTGATAACCTCACGGTTCCTGTAATATCCACAGGTGCCGCATACGCGGTGCATTAATTTATAATCACCGCAGCGCGGACATCTCACTAGGTTCGGTGCGTCAATCTTCCATACGCTTGAACGCCTTTTGTCACGCCTTGTCCTGGATATTCTTCTCTTTGGTACTAATGCCACTTTTACGCACCCCCTTATCTGAATTTAAGACAAAAGTCAAATTTATCCTTGAATATCTTATTTATTATACAGTTACTATGTCACTGTTGTCAAGTGCTTTTTTGTAATGAAAAAATTTTGCATTATACGCCCGCTGCAAATCATATATCAGAGCGGACAAGCCATTTAATTCGCACTTCTCCGCTCCGATAATCATTTACATCGACGCTTTAAAACAAGCCGCTGCGCATATTGTATGCCGCTTACAGCTTCTTTGTCAGCTCAAATACCTGCTCCGGCAGGCTGGACTCGTCGCATGAAAGGGTAAATACAAACTCCGCTCCTGATTCCTCCGACACCTTATTGAGCTTTGTGAAAAAGCCTACAAGCTCTTCATAGTCCCTGCCGCCTATTCTAAATGTCGCATCCACAAACACATGCGTTACATCATAGTTGCCGGCACATATGCCCGCTAAAAAGCCATAAAGCGCATCAAAACCGCATATGGAATAATTATCGGTAGCAATAAGTCTTGCCTTGTGGCTGATATCGTATGTGAGCTTTTTCACCTTTTCGACGCATACCACATTCCCCTTTGAGGAACTTACCGCCTCGTTTACCAATGATATGAGACGCTTGGTCTTGCCTGAACCCTTGTTGCCGATGATAATGGATATCATATAAATCTCTCCTTTATATAAATTCCGCTTATGCGGTTATTTTTGCTTTTATATAATTTTATCAGCCATTAAGCCTTTTTTCAAGTGCTTCTCGCTCTGTTTCGTATCCCGGCTTGCCGAGCAGCGCAAACATGTTGCGTTTATATTCCTCTACGCCCGGCTGATTAAACGGATTAACACCCAACAGATATGAGCATATTGCGCATGCTTTCTCAAAGAAATATATGAGCCAGCCGAGAGAATGCTCATCGGCGCCCGGCACATCTAAAATAAAGCTCGGTACACCGCCGTCGGCGTGCGCCAGCAGAGTGCCCTGCATTGCCTTCTGATTTATATAGCCCATGTTCTCGCCGTCAAGGAAATTGAGCCCGTCGCCGTTGTCCTCATTCTTCTTTATTGTTATTTCCTTGCCCATGCCCTCAATATTTACAAAAGTCTCAAACATTATGCGCGAGCCCTGCTGAACAAACTGGCCCATTGAATGCAGGTCGGTCGAATATATGCATGAGGCCGGGAATATGCCCTTATTATCCTTGCCCTCGCTCTCGCCAAAAAGCTGCTTGAACCATTCCGCCATAAGCGCAAACCTCGGCTCAAAGCTAACAAGCAGTTCGACCGCTTTATTCTTGCGGTACATAATGCTCCTTGCGGCAGCATAACGATAACAGTCGTTTTTTGATATATCACTGTTTTGATACGCTTTGGCGGCATCTCTTGCACCGGCCATAAGTGCGTCTATGTCAGCGCCAGATACAGCTATCGGAAGCAAGCCTACCGCCGTGAGAACAGAGTATCTGCCGCCTATCTCGTCTGGTATGACAAAAGACTCATACCCTTCCTTTTCAGCAATCGTTTTAAGCGTGCCGCGACTCTTGTCCGTTACGCAGTATATGCGCTTTGCCGCTTCCGCCTTGCCGTATCTGTTTTCCATATACTCTTTAAAAATCCTAAACGCAATCGCCGGCTCGGTAGTGGTGCCGGACTTAGATATAACACACACGCTTACATCCTTGCCGTCGCACAGCTTGAGCACATTGGCCATCTCGCCGCCGCTTAATGAGTTACCGGCAAAAAATATCTGCGGGGTGTCCTTGCACATAAGATTGTAGCTCGGCGAATGAATATACTCAATAACTGCGCGTGCGCCCAGATATGAACCGCCTATGCCTATAACAACCAGTACCTGTGAGTTGCTTCTTATCTTCTCCGCAGATTTCTTTATTCTTTCATATTCTTCCTTGTCATAATTATCCGGCCATGTAAGCCAGCCGGTGAAATCGCTTCCTGCACCTGTGCCGTTATGGAGCATTTCATGCGCTACATTTACAAACGGCTGAAGTGATGCAAACTCTTCTTCTGAAATTACATCAGCTGCATATTTATAATTAAATTTTACAGACATTTATCTCTCCCCTTATTTACTATTATTTTACATTAATATCCGATATATTGCAATCATAAAATTATATTAATTTACTGTTAACAATTGCCTCCGTTTTAATGCTTTTTACACCATAAGCTGACTGCGGCATAATCTTACTTACATATCGCAAAATATACCGTACTATATCTTTGATAACTGCTTAAATATTTTTTCTGCAATGGCAAATACAGCTTAAAAGCATTTCATCCATGCTAAATATGCATTCTATGCACTGGCTTTCTATTGACTTCGCTTCAATTGGCCAATCCAACCTTTAGATAAGAATAAGAGCGGCAAAAGCCGATTTTTAAGCATCACGGCTGCTTTATTATCCAAATATAAGCAAATGCGCCTATATCTAAAATATAGGCGCACGTTATTTTTATAAAGTTGATATTTAAAATTTTATTCTATTCTGATAATCAGTTGGAAGCCCGTCCCTATATAAATGCGAGTCGTTTGAGAGCTGAAGCATTTTGGGTATTACCGTTCCTGTCCTTGCAGGGAATTCAATCACCGTCATACCCGTATGCCCTGTATCAAAATGAGTGCTAAACTGAGGGTATGGAATATCCAACACGCAGCTTAAAAAGGCAAGGCCAAAGCCCTGATGCGCAAAAAGCGCCACACGCTCATTATTTTCAGAAATTGAATTATATGTACTTTCCTCAAGATTATGCTCATAGCCAAGCGACGCCAAAAATGCGTCTGTCTCTTTCTGTATGCGCTGTTTTCCCTCTTTTAGCCGCGTATTCTCAAGTGCGGGATGATTATACCAGTTTTTATCGAGCCTGCGGATTTCATCAGATACAAACAAATTTATATATTTTTCCTGCTGAAATACCCACGACATCCCGCCTCTTCCATTATCGGCGGCGAAGTCCTCCCACGCATGGCTTTCGTTGCACCAATCGAGCAGCACCATCTCCTTTTTCAGCAGCTCGCAGGTTGGGGCCGCCGTCTCTATAGCGCGGTTGGAGGTGGATGCGTATATTTTATCTATACCGTACTGTGCAAGACGTTTTGCCAGCGCTCCCGCCTGCCTGCGTCCCAGCGGAGTAAGCTTATCGGGATTGTATATAGGGTCGCCGTGCCTTATGAAAAATAAAAGCATATGTCTGCCTCGCTTCTTAATTATGTGTGATTGCAGCCTATAAATTGTTCTAACCTAAAAAGTCAACTTATAAGCTGCCAGGCATATTGTAGCACATTTAGCGTTCATATTAAAGCCATTAACATTAATTATCTATAATCAATATCTAATTATGTAATAAATTACGTAAATCCAGTTAAGCAGGCCGTGAAAAATTGCCCAGCCTATTGACTGCCACTTGACATATGAAATTATCATAGCAAGCGCCACGCCAAATCCTATGCCTTTTTTGCCATGTTCTTTTATCGTCTGATTTGTCACGTTTGTGACGTTTGTTACTCTGCTCTGCTTTTCGCCGTATATCATTTCTTCCATTGATACGTCGAATATCTGAGATAATTTAAACAATGTATCAATATCAGGACTGGTTTTGCCAGTCTCCCAATTAGACACAGCCTGCCGCGTTACATTCATTTTTTCTGCGAGATTATCCTGAGTCATGCTTTTCTCCTCGCGAAGCTTTTTTATTGTTTTGCCAATGTTCGCCATACGCCCGCCCTCCTTTTTGTCTTTATTATATTTAATATAATTCATAAATGGCAAGCAACAATTCATTGCGTAGCAACGCAATGCATCGTGCAGCCAAGGCAAAGAGTCAAATATGCATAATAACAGCGCATAAGAATTAAATTAAACTCATTATTTTATATATAAAATAATTTATAAAAATAATGGAAATTAGACTTGACATAAGCTATTTTTAGTATATAATATTTTAAGTAACTTTCAATATTTTGCGGAATTGTGTAATGGTAGCACGGCAGACTCTGACTCTGTTTGTGAGGGTTCGAATCCTTCTTCCGCAGCCAGCGTGCCGCTGAATCCAACTTGTTTTGGATTCAGCGGCATTTTTGAATTAGCAGCTTGCGCGGGAACATTATTTTTTCACTGCCATTTACAGCGGTACCTCTTTTATTATCTTTATATTACATCGCAAGTACTCATTCCTCTGAAGCTTATTTCACTTAAAATGTCTCTCTGCGCTGCACATATATGAAGCTAAAGCATATATCTAGCTTTAACTATTGTAAATTCAGCAAAACTATATATTTTACTGTAAATAGAATATAGCCTTATCTATACTATCATAAATAAAGTAAGGCAGTAGATTGAACAAAAAGGCAAAATTATATTTCATAAGAGCTTTCGTAAGCGCGCATTTGAAATATCATTATAATTTGATTACATATTTTGCATTTTACTGATTTTATATACTAAATTTTATACTGTTAAAATAAAATTAATTTACTTTAATACTTTTTGAGCTTATATTAAAAACCGCCAAGTACTAAAATTGTACTTAGCGGTTATCTTTTTTCAAATTCTTTACCGTTTATTAAAAAGTCAATAGAGACGTTAAAATACTTTGACAATGCTTTAAGGGTTTGTATATCGGGATTTCTTTTCCCGTTTTCATAATAGGAAATAACTTCTCTGCTTATGTTCAAATCCATTGCGACTTTTTGCTGATTAAGATTTCTCTGTCTTCGAATAATACGAAGTCCGATTAATCCATTATTTTTGTTTGATATCATACAAACTCCTTAAAATTTCTTGACATTATTGTAACAGTCTGTTACAATAAAAATGTAACAATTTGTTACATAAAAATAGTGCTAGTTATAGGAGGTAAAAATATGGGATTTTTAGACGCGATGAAAGGAGCAAATATGAATTTCGGGACAGTTGACAGCCCGGATTTTACAGCATGTTATCTAACGCTTAAGGACTTTAAGCAAAATGACAGCCCTTTTATTATTACGGGGGCGCAGGCAGGTAATTATGAATTTAAAAAGAGTGATGTAAAAGAATTTAGGGTAGTTGCTTCCGGCGGGGACTGGATAAAATATAAAATGAAATTTGCGGATGGAAAAAGTGCTATTATCCATTCATTTGTTGATACTAAAGCTACTGGAAATGGAAGCACCAACAAATCATCAGGCGTAAAAATGGCTCCGCTTGAGCGCTTTTTTGGAGACCTTTTGTAAAAATTTGTATTGCAGTATATCTGGGCGAGCAAAGCTTGCCCAGATTTTTATTATTACCATAATTGAAATCATTATGAATAGTAAATTATAGGGTGCAAGTTATAAAAACATTTTATTATATGCGAGCATGCGAAATAATGATGAAGCGATCTTCACAAAATGGACGAAAGGCCTTGTAAAAAGAACAGAGAATTTAATCATCCATTTTGTTGATTTTGAAGCTGATTATATGCTTGCATGATTAACTATTATTAAGTTTGAAAATAATCATTTTATAAAAGATATTTTTACTACACCATTTATTTCATTTTAAAAAATCCCGCTTTTGCTTAATAATCAACATATAAAAAACTAAAAGCAGACTAAAAATTATAAAGCTCTTAAAGACGTTTGCCGACATCTTAATTTTATTATATTTACAAGTGGTATATGGAGCTTATTATTGCTGTCCTTGTTTTATTACATATTTAAGTACAAATATCTTTTGGCGCTTGTATGTTTTGGCTTATAAATTTGCCTGTATATTTTTACTGTACAAAGTTATAGCGAAATTTTTTCTCTATTTTACAATACGGCCTATACTGTTTATAAATTGCAGAAAGATTAACACCGCCCGCCGAGGTCGAAAAGCAAACATTTTTCCGATGCCATGCTGACCGTTTGCGGCTTAAGCGAAAGCAAAGTCAAATCCGATATGAAGCGCGGTTTTCCAAAGCGGCAAATGGCATGATACCGGCTCAAGTGTTAAATATCAATAAACACACCGTCAAAGCTTCTGCCTCAAACTGCTTCTATCAGATATCGGCTGGCTATGCTGTTTTTGCTTCTCTGTTGTACTGTATGCTTGGACTTATAAAGCCGGTTTTTCTGCAAAAGCCCCTCCGATAAAGCTTAATTTGCCTATCACTCAATTATACTGGCGGCTTGTTTTGCTTAAGTAGAAAATAATAGAGCAGATGATTTTTCGTCATCTGCTCTTTATCTTACATAATTAGAGAATTATGCATATAAGCCCGCTGCAGCCTTCGTTTATGACGCGCTCTAAGGTCTCCTGCATTCTCATACGTGCGTCAGACGGCATTCTGGAAAGCTTTGCGTGCAGCCCCTCGTTAACAAGCTCATGCAGTGATTTGCCGAATATGTTCGACTCCCATATCTTTATTGGGTCCTCCTCGAACTCCTGCAGCAGATACATCACAAGGTCCTCTGACTGCTTCTCACTGCCGACTATCGGATTTACCTCGGTCGTTATTTCCGCTTTCATCATATGTATCGACGGCGCCGATGCTCTCAGTCTTACGCCGTAGCGTCCGCCCTGCTTCATGATTTCCGGCTCCTCAAGGCTGAGCTCTTCCTTAGACGGCATTACTATTCCGTAGCCAGTGGTCTCGACCTCATCCAAAGCGTCCTTTACGCGGTCATATTTTTTCTTTATGTCCACAAGCTGCGCCATGCAGGTTATAAGGTCTTTTTCGTCGTGTATGTCAAGGCCGGTAGTGTCGGTGAGCACCTGATAGAAGATTTGGCCCTGTATCTTGACGTTTATTCTCGCGCTGCCTATGCCCAAGTCTACCCCGGATATTTCGGCGTTCTCTACTGCGTCACAGCCGGAAATGGCTTCGGTAAGGAAGCTTATGTCTCTTATGTGCTCTATCTTGGCCGCAGCGCTTTTTATTGTACCGAATAAATCGTCGCGCAGATTATGACTGCCTTCCAGCGATGTTATCCAGTGCGGCATGTCTACTGCTATTTCTCTTACAGGGAATTCGAAAAGCACCTTGGAGATGATGTCTTTTATCTCTTCCTCCGTCATTTCAAGGCAGTTTACCGGCATTACCGGAACACCGTATTTTTCCGATAAATCCGCTGCCATATCCATGCTGCTGGCAGATGCCGGATACATGCAGTTGAGCAGTACAATAAACGGCTTGTTTATCTGCTTGAGCTCGTTTATTACCCTCTCTTCGGCCTCTTCGTATTCCTCTCGTGGAATATCGCTTATGCTGCCGTCGGTGGTGACTACAAGCCCTATTGTCGAATGCTCGTTTATTACCTTTCGAGTGCCTATCTCCGCCGCCATGTCGAACAGCACCGGCTCGTCGTACCACGGCGTCATAACCATGCGCGGCTGGTCGTTTTCTATATAGCCGAGCGAGCTCGGTACAATATAGCCTACGCAGTCTATCATACGCACCCTGAACACAGAATTGCCGTCAAGCCTTACCTCCACAGCCTCTTCGGGTATGAATTTCGGCTCGGTCGTCATTATCGTCCTGCCGGCCGCCGACTGAGGCAGCTCGTCGTTTGCCCGCTCGCGCCTGTAATCGCTGGTTATGTTGGGCAGCACCAGCGTATCCATAAATCTCTTTATAAAAGTAGATTTACCCGTCCTTACCGGACCTACTACACCGATATAGATATCTCCGTCGGTGCGCTGCGCTATGTCTTGATAAATATTAAGTTCTTCCATTTCGTCCTCCCCTTTAAGGCAGAGATATTTATTTTAAACGCTCGGTATAAGCAGCATAGCGTTTTCTGACAGAACTTCCTCGCTAATGCCGTTTAAGGACATTACCTCTTCTATGGAAGTATTATAGAATTTCGCTATATCCCAAAGCTTTTCCCCAGCCTCAGCGTAATATATTATGAGCGCGGCCCTGCTCATTGCATCGTTTGTTTCTTCCTCATTTGCCTCGGCCGACACTATGACGTTTTTCTTAAATATTTCAAATACTTGCGCCGATATGTTAAGCTCAACCTTGACCTCTACAGAGCTCGGAGAGGTCATGTTATAGCTTGACGCGAGGGACACTACCGACGGTGAGCAGCGGTAATCTTCAAGTGCTGTCTCCAAATCGTGCGAATACTCATAATCTACCGGCCGCTCAAAGTATGCGGGGCTTCCCTCGGAGTTCTCGCCCAGCATGCATATTACTACCTTGCCGCCTATAATAAGCTTTTTGTCCTCGCATTTTACTGTGTCTACAGACGAGTCGCACCACATATCCAGCACTGTCGCTATTGAGTCTGCCGGCAAATCTAAGCTTTTTTTGCACTCAAACGATTCCCTTATCTCGCTTGCCATGCGCTCAAAGGTCACGGCGTCTTTCTCGCAGTTTACGCCGCACTTTGTACAGTAGACGTCGTACATTACCGGCACCTCTGCATTGCAGTATGCAGTGATGCTTATCAAAATTTTGGCTGACAGTCCTATAGCCCTTGTTTCACCGTTCATGCCGGTGCGCGGTTTTACATCAAGAGTAATTACATCGGCGTCTATTACGCAGCAGCAGTCCTCATTTATTCCCTCTATGTCTACTATCTGAGATATTGGCAGTACATTTTCAAATACATGCAGCGCGCGGTCGACATCGGAAGAATAGAGCACACTCACCGCCAAATCGCCCTTTATTACCGCTTTGTTGCTGACTATCTTGCAGTCGGTAACGGCGGCGTTTGCGTCGCTTCTTATGATTGTCCGTATGGACGGCTCATCTTCCGGCAGCGTCATGTCGTCGTTTATTATGACGTACTTTTCCGCGTCTCCTATCTGCGACGTCATGGACACATTTTCTCTCAGCATCTGCACGCCTTCTGCATCTATATCGCATACTATATTGCGGCGGCATTTTCTATTCATCTTAATGTCAAGCGACATTGCGCCGTGAATATCCACTCTGCGGCTGCTTACGGCGCGGCAGTTTATAAACTCTGTTTTTGCCTTTACTTTTACGGCGCCGTCTATGTCCGGCTCTGTCTCTACCGTTTTAGTAAAGCTCCATGGATATTCAAAGCTGTTGATATCGCCTTGCTCTTCATCTGCGTAAATCAGGCATATGTATGCTGTACCCTCTATGGTGAGCATACCGCCTGTTACCGCCGAGGAATTTATTCGCGGCGTTACCCTGCATTTTAATATCCGGGATATATCCGGGCAATAGTCCGGCAGTGTAAAATCAGTGTCTATCGCCTGCTCGACTGTTTGGCTGAAAACCGAACCGTTTACGGCAATATCCTGCTCTGTTACCCTGAAATCCATAATGGCCTACCTCTCCTTTTCATTTTCTATTAGCATAATATTCATCTGTCCTTTTCCTTATGCACAAATTTATGTTTTTGCTCATCTTTTTTGCGTTTATGTGCTTGCCGGCAGTAAACATACTAATTAATATGAAAGTACAGGCTGTTTTATGCAGCCTGTACTTTCAATTTATATATATTTTTATGAATATTTAAATACTGCACTGACTGTACATTGCAAGCAGCAATATATGTTCAATTATTTTATCAATTTTATAGACTTCCTTTTTAATTTAGCACAAGGACAAACTTTTGCAAATCCAGAAAAATTATTATTTTATGCTCTATGTTATTTTTTGCTATCTAAATCCGTCCATATTGAATCTGGGTATAATGCGCTTATGACTTCAAAATTGGCAATGACGCTCATTTTTTAATAATTACAGTTGTGTCTTTGCTTTTAATAAACATATGAATTTATTATTTTCCTATAAAAATATCTTTACGCTAATATCATGCTTCACTATTTTTCTCTGCTAGGTTATTTTATAAAGCTTTTTCCGACAAAATCAGTGTTATTACCGAATCCGTACTTAAAAATAAATTGGGGATGCATATGCATCCCCAATTTATTTATCAGACAGCTGCCATTTTAGTCCTTTAGCCAAGTTTATTCGTATGTATTGCCTCTTAAAACACATCAGTCGTCCTTTTTTATTCCGAATATAAGCTTTAAAAGACCTCTTAAGACCTTTGGGCTCTTTACTACGACAACTTTCATTGGTCATGACCTCCATAAATCAGCATTTTAGAAAGGCGATACCGAAAAACACCACAGCAATTGCCAGTATCATAAGAAGAAACCGGGCCGGACATATGCAGGCAAGCGCAATGCCTAATCCAAAGGCTACGGCCAGCGGGCCTTTCGAACCCCTGCCCCTTCGCCGGTAATAGCGCACATTCCTCACCACTTTCGCGCAGCAAGCCCTTTCGGCTCAGCAGGTATCCTTAGCATCGTCTGTTACAGTATACGTGCTTTGCCCTCATTGTGTGAAAACATTTATTCCTCTGCCTGAATTATGAGAAGTGTGCCACTCTTTACGCTTATTTGCGCAGTATCCTCAGTTATTTCATTGCTTACGCCGAGCGGATAATTATTTGCTAAATTATAGTCCTGCAGCGGATATTTTACTCCGCTTAGTGTCACGCCCTCAGCACCTCCGCCAAATGCAAGCACTGATAAATATTTATATTTTCTCTTTTTTAGCTCAATGCTGCCATCTTTCACCATGCTCATTTCCGCATTATCGCCCACTATTACCCCGCGGCAACCTTTGTCCGCTAAATATTTAAGCAGCACTATATTTCCTATCGTATGGTCTATCCGGCCGCCAATGCCGCCGAATATATAAAATTCCTTGTATCCCCTCATAAGGCCAAGCTTTATTGCCGCGGCCGTATCAGTATCGTCCTTTTCGGCCGGCAGCCGTATTATTTCCGGCTTTGTCAGATTTTCAGCGCTGATATTTCGACTATTAATATCACCTATTTCCGCCGCTTGCTTTGCCGGAAAAATATTTTTTTCACATCTCTCAATTTCGCTGCTCTCAATTTCTGGAGACGAGTCAAAATCGCCCAAAATGACGTCGGGCGTTATTCCCATTTTTGCCGCATGACGTCGCCCGCCGTCGGCACAGATAATAAAATCCCCTTTCGATATTATCTCAAGGGGGATTTTTTCGTTTTCTATTTTATATGCCGCTAATATTATGCATTTTTTCATGTCTTTGTCCTCTAAAGCTCCCAATCGTTTATATTTTTCAGCTCGTTGTACATTTCAACATAATTTCTATGGCGCACATCGCTGATTATGCCGTCTGCAACCGCTTCTATAATTGCACAGCCCTGCTCTTTAACATGTGTACAGGAAGTAAATTTGCATTTGCCGATATATTCCTTAAACTCTGAAAAGCAATATTGCAGCTCATTGCATGGGATATGATTTTTTCCAGTAAACTCCCATGATGAAAAGCCCGGCGTATCAGCTATATACCCGCCGTCGTCGGTTTTTACAAGCTCAACATGGCGTGTAGTATGCTTGCCGCGGCGCAGCTTTTCACTTATATCTCCAGTTGCTGCCGACGCCGACGAGCACAGGCAATTTAATATACTTGACTTGCCTACGCCGGAGTTGCCGCATAACGCTGTAATTTTCCCGCTTATCAGCTTTTTAAGGCTCTCTATCCCCTCACCTGTGCGTGCTGACACGCTCAGCAGAGGATAATCCGTCTTGGAGTATATTTCTAAATATTCGTCAGCAGTTGCTTCATCAACCTTATTAAAAACGATTGCCGGCATTATATCGCGGTATTCAGCTGCTGCCGTTATTTTATCTATTACCGCCGGTGAGGGCTTTGGCAGCGAGACTGACGATACTATCACTAAAATGTCAATATTGGCCACTGCAGGACGTATCATGCTGTTAATGCGCTCTGACACTTTAGTAATACATGCCGATATCTCGCTTGTGCTGCTGTCTATTTCAATGGTTACCTTATCACCTACCAGCGGCTTCAAGCTTACATTGCGAAACTTTCCACGGGCCTTACAGGCATATATATCTCCGCTGCAATCCACATAGTACATATCAGACACGGCCTTTACTATAAGGCCCTGCTTAATTTCCATAGTGCGCTCTCCTCATCATCTAGAGCTGCTTCTAGATGATGTGCTAGGCCGTGACGACGTATTGTCATCATCGTCATCTCCTGAACTTGAGGACGACGGCGTACTGCTTGACGACGGCGAAGATGACGACGAGGGAGTCGAGCTCGACGTCACATTGTTTATAAACGGTGAGTCGTCATATACACGGTTTACATAATTAAGCTTGTTGTTTACAAAGTCATAAGACAGTTCCTGATAATTATATCCGTTTATGCGAATAAGCACCACACCCTGCTGCTCAGTTGTCTCATATGGTATTTCAGCGGACTTAGTTGTAGCAAGGTTTATTGTTTCTGTGCTGTTTCCTATGACATTGTTATTAAGATAAAGTACTATGCTGTTTACCCTAATATTCATTTCCTGTGAAAAGTCAAGTCTTATCGTTCCGCTGTATACCGTAGGCTCAGGTGATATACCCGTGCTTACTACTACATCAACAGCTGAATATGCCTCTACCTGTGAGCCTTGCTCAGGCGTCTGGCGTATAATGCAATTTGCCGCTACATCTGCGCTGTCTTCATATGTTATATTACCAAGCTTCAGTCCGTAGTTCAGCAGCAGCTGCTCTGCAGTATCCTTTGTATAGTTTTTAAGATCTGGCACCGTAACAAGGTTCGGCGCTTTGCCGAGGCTTACATATATTGTAACAGTCTGACCAGTAGCTATCAAAGAGCCCGGCTCGGGATTAGTCTGCATTACTATATCCGCAGCGTACTCCGCCTCGCCGTTTACGACATTGCTGTACCGCTCTTCTACTGTATAAGCTATACCAAGGTCGTCAAGCCTTGTTTTTACATCATTAAGCCGCAGTCCAACCAAGTCCGACGGCAATTCCAGCGTCTTTGGACCGGAACTTACCACAAGCTGTATTGTTGAGCCGCTTTTTATCGGAGTATCTTTAGTAGGCGACTGCCTAATTATCGTGTCATACGGCTGGTCGGAATTTTCATATTCTCTAAGTTCTATATTATATCCACTATATGCTGGGTCCGCCATTACCTCTGTGTATAAAAGCCCAACAAAATTTGGACACGGCATTTCATCAGACGGGCCGTCTTTCATAAATACATTGTAGAAGATTATTACCGCTACTACTATAACTACTATAAATGCAGCAGCTATACCTGCCATTATAGCTACCATAGGCGGTTTTTTTACCGTTTCTTCTCCTTCTTCTGCCGCTGTTGTATCATTCTCGCCTATCTCGCCTATATATTTTGTAGGTGATTCATCCACATCATGGATATAGCTAAAAGTAATCTGAGGCTTTTTGCGAAACGCCTCCAAATCAGTCAGCATCTCTGTAGCAGATTGATATCTCTTTTCAGGATCCTTTTCCATAGCGTGCATTACTATCTGCTCAAGACCAAGCGGTATGTTCTCATTTATCTGGCGAGGCCATACCGGCTCGCGCTGAAGCTGCATTATCGCTACGGATACAGCGCTGTCGGCTTCAAACGGAAGCTGGCCAGTCAGCATTTCATAAAGCATTACACCCACTGAATATATATCAGACTTCTCATCGGTAAACTCGCCCTTGGCCTGCTCAGGACTTATATAATGCACCGAGCCTATGGCCTTGTCGGTCATGGTGCGCTGCTCGCTGCGTGAAAAACGCGCTATGCCAAAGTCCGTCACCTTAATTGTGCCGTCCTTAAGCAGCATTATGTTCTGAGGCTTTATATCCCTATGAACTATCCCTTTAGAATGCGCGTGCTGAAGCGCACGGAGTATCTGTATTGTAAAATACACCGCTTCTCTTTCATCAAGGCGCTGCTTGCGCTCTATATACTGCTTTAGAGTTATACCGTCTATATATTCCATTACAATGTACTGTATTTCATCACCAAAGCTTACGTCGTAAACTTTTACTATGTTTGGATGCGACAGCACTGCTATTGCTTTAGATTCATTCTTAAAACGACGGCGGAACTCTTCATTGGCCAAAAATTCTTCCCTTAGTATTTTGACCGCTACTATGCGGTCGTCAATGGTGTCGTATGCCTTATACACCATCGCCATACCGCCGACGCCTATTATCTCCTTGATTTCATAGCGTCCGTCCAGCCTCTTGCCAATATATTTATCCAATAATATTCACTCCCTGTCCTACTCCGATAAAACTACTACGGTGATGTTGTCACCACCGCCGCCGGTGTTCGCTTCATCTATAAGTATCTCCGGCAAGTCGGAAAAACTGCTCGTGTCTATAAGCTCTATTATTCTTTCGCTGCTTACGTAATTCGTCAGACCATCAGTGCATATAAGCAGCATTTTCCCCGGCTCTATTACCGCTTCATTATAGTCAACATCCACCGTCTCGCTTACGCCCAGCGCCCGCGTTATTACGTTCTTGCGCGGATGAAACTGCGCCTCTTCAGGGGTAAGCTGTCCGCTTTCTATCATGTTTTGCACAATGGAATGGTCTTTTGTTATCTGCCTAAAGACGCCACCGCCGGCTATATACGCACGGCTGTCACCAGCATGAACTATATGTGCTACACCGTCCGATATAACAGCCGCTACCGCAGTCGTGCCCATTCCCGCCAGAGCTTCAACAGAACGGGACATGTCAAACACGCTCACATTCGCCGCATACATGGCCGAACTCAGCATTGTCTTTATAGATGTAGAGCTCATGCCCTCGCGGTATGAGGCAGATATATGCTCCGACAGTATTCTCACCGCCGTAACACTCGCTATGTTTCCGCCGTTGGCGCCGCCCATGCCGTCACATACGACAGCCCATGCTACGCCTCCCGGCAGCTCGCCTGCTGAATATGAGTCCTGGTTAGATGCGCGTACCAGACCTTTATTTGATTTTGCTGCAATGCGCACAGTATCCCCCCTTTAAGAGTACCTGCGTCTTAATTGTCCGCAGGAGGCGTCTATATCTCCTCCCAGCGTACGCCTTACGGTTGCATTTATTCCCTGTTTTATAAGTATATCTTTAAACCTGTTTACCCGGCTCATGTCCGGAGTATTCATATCTTTACGCGCTGGGTTGACAGGTATTATATTTACATGGCACAGCATCCCTTTTATTATTGACGCTAATTCATATGCACAATCATCGCTGTCGTTAAGTCCTTTTATGAGCGAATACTCAAATGATATGCGCCGGCTCGTCGATTTAGTATAAGCCCTGCATGCCTTTATAAGCTCCGACACGTTCCACCGCTTGTTTATTGGCATTATTTTATTTCGTATCTCATCATTGGGAGCGTGCAGCGACACCGATAATGTAAACTGCGGGTGCATCGGTATGAGCTCATATATCTTATCAACCAACCCACATGTCGAAACAGATATATGCCGCTGACCTATATTAAGACCGTCAGCATCCGACACAAGCTTTAGAAACTTTAGCACATTGTAAAAATTATCAAGCGGCTCGCCTATTCCCATTAACACTATGTTGGATGGCTTTATACCGCTGTCCTCTACACAGGTATATATCTGCGACAGCATCTCCGACGGGGCAAGGTTTCGGCTCAGCCCGTTTACGGTAGATGCACAGAATTTACAACCCATACGACAGCCGGCCTGCGTCGATATACACATGCTGTATCCGTGCTTATATTCCATAAGCACGCTTTCCACCATTTCGCCGTCCTCAAGCTTATACAAGTATTTTACAGTATTATCATGTGTAGATACAAGCTTTTTTTGTATTTTGCAGTTTACAATACTGTAACAGTCGTTAAGGTTTTGTCTCATATTAAGCGGCAGATTTGTCATTTCGTCAAATGAATGCACCCCGCGCATCAGCCATTTATATATCTGATCAGCACGGTATGCAGGATATTCCATTTTGGTAATCTGTTCTCTTAGCTCATCTGCCGCCAGGGAACGTATATCGGTTTTTATTTATTCGTCCTCCTTTTTAAAGGCGGCTATAAAAAATCCGTCTGTTAAATGAATATGCGGCAGCAGTGTTATCATATTCGTACAAGTACCTTTACTGCTGTCGTTTATTATACCATATATGCCGCTTATATCAATGGGTTTTAAATTACACATATGTAAAAATTCGTTTAATACGCCCTCATTTTCATCCTTTTTTAGCGTACATGTCGAATAAACCAATATTCCGCCGGGTTTAAGACGCTTTTGCGCCGACATAAGTATTTTCAGCTGAAGCTGCGGCAAGTCCCTTACCGCATCATACTCCTTATATTTTATATCCGGCTTTTTTGACACTACGCCAAGACCTGAGCAGGGCACATCGCACAGTACTCTGTCGAACAGTCCCAAATTCTCACTGTATTCAGATGCGTCGCCTTGAACCGCCTTTATGCTTTTAATGCCTAATCTATCGGCGCCGCGCTGTATCAGCTTAACCCTCGCCTCATGCACATCCTGCGATATTATTTCCCCGCTGTCTTGCATCATTTCCGCTATTGTGAAAGATTTTCCGCCGGGCGCGGCGCAGGTATCGAGAACCCTCATGCCACTTTCCACAGAAAGAGCCATACAGCACAGCTGCGACGCTATATCCTGAACATGGAACCTGCCCTCTTTATACAGCTTCATCTGCTCTATCCCGCTGCCCTTTTCAAGCCTTAAAGCGTCCATTTTGTCATAAGGGGCATGTATGTCAAGGCCGGAAGCTTTTAGCAGCTTTTCAAGCCCAGTACGGCTGTTTTTTAAAGTATTCACCCTTAAAGTAACCGGAGCACTGTCAAAACTTACGCGCAGTATGTCCTCCGCCGCGTCGCCGTAACCCTGACGCAGCGTGTCATATATCCAGCGCTTGCAGGAATATTTTATTTCCGGATTGTCGCTCTTTTCAATAGCCTGAAAGCACATCTCACGCTCAGACAATATCTTCTTAAGCACGGCATTTATAAATCCGACAGCCCATTTATCGCTTCTTTTGACAAGCTCTACCGTTTCGCCCACCGCAGCGTGTGCGGGAATTTTATCCATATATAAAATTTGATATGTACCAACCCTCAGCGCATTTATCACGCTGAAAGGCAGCTTGTCCACACGCTTGCCGGCATATCGCCGTATTATAAAATCCAGCGTGTACATTCTCTCTACAACACCGTAAAAAATTGCCGATGCAAGAGCCGTATCTTTTTTATCCAGAGCCATGGCGTTAAGCTGTGCATCAAGCACCAAATTTGAATAGCCGCCGCTGCGCTGCATTTTTACCAAAGCCGTATGCGCAGCCTTTCTCGCACCACTTGCCATTATCTTTTCCTGCCGTTTATCTGCGTTATATAATATACAAGCGTGAGCAGCGACTGAAGCAGTGCCGCGACATATGTCAGCGCCGCCGCGGTCAATACCTTTTTGGCACCGGAAAGCTCTTCTGCGCTTAGCAGTCCGGAAGCTTCTATATTCTTTACAGCACGGGAGCTTGCGTTAAACTCCACCGGCAGCGTAACCAGCTGAAATACCACAACTGCAGCAAAAAGTATTACGCCTACCCATGCTATAGTAAGCATGTTTATTACAAGACCCAATATTATAAGCAGAACACCAAAAGCCGAGCCAAAATTTGTAATGGGAATTATAGCGGCACGAATCTTTATCGGGCCATACCCTTCGGCATATTGCATTGCATGCCCCGCTTCATGGCAGGCAATTCCCACCGCAGCTATCGAATCACCGTAAAAAATGTCGCGGCTTAGAGATATAGTATTGGTTCTCGGATTATAATTGTCTGTCAAATGGCCTTCTATGCACTGTATCGCTACATCATATACGCCATTGGCGCGCAGTACCGCTTCTGCCGCCTGTGCGCCCGTTATGCGCCGGCTGTTCTGTATCCTGCCGTATTTTCTGTACTGCGACGATATAAGCCCCTGCGTTATAAGTACAAGCAGCAGCGATGGGATAAATACATACAACATATAATACATAATTTTTAATCCTCCATTATGTGCAAAGCCTATATATAAAAGGTTTTGAGCTATTATTGGCAAGAAAGGAAATAATCATTAAATCTGTTTTATATTGTTTATAAACAATTTAGATTATAACTTATTCATCAAGTATATTTTCTAATTCTACCCTATATCTCTGCAAAAACGCTTATGCCGCAATTATATCTGCCCGCTGACAATTTTTTATACGCTCTGATTTTTAATATAACCGTTTGCCTTATTTCCCAAGTACAGCGCCTATTTCTACTGCATGGCCCCGCAAAAATGCGTCCACCGGCATTTTGCCTGAGCCTTCCGGCTGTATTACTAAAAAGTCAATCACACTGCCGTCGCCGCATGCGGCGGAAATAGCACCGTCTGTAAAGCAGACCGAGCCGGCCGGCATTTTTGTCGTTTTATCAGAAACGGCGGCCTCAACAATCTTAATTCTCCTGCCGTTAAGCATTGTAAAGGCCGACGGCCATGGCGTAAACGCCCTTATCATATTGTATATCTCACGCGCGGTCTTTGAAAAGTCTATCTCGCCCATGCTCTTCTTTATAAGCGGAGCATAAGTAAATTCATCGCCCTGCAGACGCGGCGTGATACTGCCGTTTTCCAGCTTGTTGAGCGTGCTGATAATAATCTTAGCGCCAAGAGCGGATAATCTGTCATGCAGGCTGTCCGCCGTCTCATTCTCGCCTATCTCGGTTTCAGCCTGCTCAAGTATGTCGCCGGTATCAAGTCCCTTTGCCATTTTCATCGTGGTAATGCCGGTGACCTTGTCCCCGTTGTATATCGCCCACTGTATGGGCGCCGCGCCGCGCAGCTTTGGCAGCAGCGAAGCGTGGATATTTACGCATCCCAACCGCGGCAGCTTCAATATGCTCTCCGGCAGAATTTGTCCATATGCCGCTACTACTATTATATCAGGATTTAGCTGTTTTATTACCGCCTCGGTGTCGCTGTCACGCAGCTTCTCCGGCTGATATACCGCTATGCCGTGCTTTTCGGCGCATATCTTTACCGGCGGCTTGCGCAGATTATATCCGCGTCCTGCCGGCTTGTCGGGCTGTGCAAAAACCGCCTGTACGTTATGACCTTCGGATATTATAGACTCCAGTGCCGGTACAGCAAAGTCCGGGGTTCCCATATATACTATATTAAGCATTTAGCCCTCCAAATCGGATTCTTTTATGTCACGTATAACATACTGTTTAAACAAAATGCCGTCAAGATGGTCGACCTCATGACATATTGCCTTGGCCTTTAAGTCCTCCGCCTTTAATATAAATGTTTCGCCCTTGCGGTTCTGTGCCTTTACCTTGACTACCTTTGGACGCCTTGTTATACCGTACTCTCCTGGGAACGACAGACATCCCTCTACCGTTTCCTGCCGGCCGCGCTTATATATTATCTCCGGATTTATAAGCTCTATTACACCGTCGCCGACGTCTATTATGCATACGCGTTTAAGCACGCCCACCTGATTTGCAGCAAGCCCTGCGCCGTCTGCATGATGCAGCGTTTCTATCATATCGTCGATAAGCTGCGAAAGCTTGTCGTCAAATGACGTAACCTCGCGCGCCTTTTTTTCTAATACTTCATCACCATATTTTACGATGTTTCTGAGTGCCATATTGTCCTCTCCTTAATTCATAAACAGCTTTTAAGCCGTGTATCTGCTAAAAATATTTCCAATTACAACTGCACTTGCCTGAATTTTATAAATTGTACATTTATCTGCCGGCAAAAATCAAACGGCAGACAGGTCTATCACGCAGTTATCATGGCAGATGATAATTAATTTATTATACCACCTACAGAATAATCTGTAAAGCGGCGGCAAATTCGCTTTTTACAGCTTCTTTGACAGTATTAATTCAAACGCATCTTTCTCCCTTAAAAAGCCTCCTATGGCAGAATATCCCAGACTATAATAAAAGTGCTGAGCGCATTCATCGGACTGCGTCGAAGTCATTACCTCTTTATAATTTAATTCTTTCATTTGGCTTTCCCAATATTTAACTAACAGCTTTCCAAATCCCTTACCACGATTTCCGTCTAATACATAAAGCATGTTCATAAACGGAATACTGTCCCAAAACAAATTATATCTTAGCCAGCCGGTAAGCTTGCCGCATTCCTCAATAATATATATGCGGTTTAAATGGATGCTGTTTTCCAATTCATTTGCCGAAATATGATGGTCATATTCTTTTAAAATATCCATATCGCCCATTTGTGCAGTTCTTATAAGCATAATGACCCGCTCCGCTAACATAATTATTTGGGTTATTTTTAAATAATACAGCTTACAATAGCTTTATCAAAATATTAAATATACGCTGCTTGTCACAGCAAACAAGCCTGTTTTAAGCATGCGTAGTCACAAATATTATAAAATACTGCCGGGATTTATATCTACAAATATGCTTACCGGCTTATACTCCGGTATGCCGCCTATATTTTTCACAGCCTGTTTTAGCATATTCCTAAAATTCGCATTGTCGTGACATTTTATTATAAGACGCCAGCGGTACCTGCCGCCTACCTTGGGTATCGACGCCGGAGACGGGCCTAAAACTATCAGCTTAACTGCGGCATATTTGCCAGAGTTAAGATGCTTTAATATATTCAAAAACGCTTTTGCGCCGCTCGCCGCCTTTTCGGACTTTTCCGCCGTAAAGCCGACTACGCATATATCGCAGTAAGGCGGGTAAATCATAACCTTGCGCATGAGCATTTCCTGCTCGTAAAACTTTTCATAGTCCTGATTTGCCGCAAGCTGTATTATTGGGTTTTCCGGCGTCATTGTCTGAACAATGGCAACGCCGGGATTGTCCCCCCTGCCGGCGCGGCCTACCACCTGCGTGAGCAGGGAAAACGCCCGCTCATAGCTTCTGAAATCGCTGCTGTAAAGAGCTGCGTCGGCATTTATTACACCGACTAAAGTGACGTCCGGAAAATCTAAGCCCTTTGCCACCATCTGCGTACCGAGCAGTATATCATACTTGCCTTCTCCAAAGGCTTTAAAATTATTTTCATACGCCATGCGCGACGATGTCGAATCAGCGTCCATGCGGAGTATCCGCGCATCTGGCAGCAGCGCGCTAAGCTCAGCCTCAGCCTTTTGCGTGCCGGCGCCGGAGCATTTTATATGCTCCGCTCCGCACTCGCTGCATGTATGGGAAAACTCCTCAGAATAGCCGCAATAATGGCACATCATTCTACCGTTCGCCGCGTGATAAGTGAGAGATATGCTGCAGTTTGGACATGTAAGCACATGTCCGCACACGCTGCACGATACATAGGTGTTATAGCCCCTGCGGTTCATAAGCAATATCGACTGCTTTTTATCGCTGAGATTTTCTTTCAAAGCGTCAAGCAGCATGCGGCTCATTATGCCGGTATTGCCTGCCGCAAGTTCCTCTTTCATATCGGCGGTAACTACCTCTGGCAGCTTTGCACCGCCGTATCTGTTTTTCAGCACGCACAAACCGTAACGCCCCGTCTGCGCAGCGCTGTATGATTCAACCGACGGAGTGGCCGACGCCAGCACCAGCAAAGACTTATGCCATGCGCATCTGAAACGCGCTATGTCCCGCGCATGATAACGCGGCGTTTTTTCAGATTTATAGGTGTATTCATGCTCCTCGTCCATTATTATAAGCCCGATATCGTCAAACGGAGCAAAAGCGGCCGAGCGTGTGCCGACGGCTATTGTAGCTTCTCCGGATTTAATACGCTTCCATTCGTCCATGCGCTGGCCAAGCGACATGGCGCTGTGAAAAACAGCGACCTTTTGACCATACCGACGGTGAAATATTGAAAGCACCTGCGGCGTCAGCGAAATTTCCGGAACCATTAATATCACGCCGCGGCCTTGCGACGATATCTCGTCAATAAGCTTTAAAAACACCTGCGTCTTGCCGCTGCCGGTAATGCCGTAAAGCAGCGACACGCCGCCCTTTTGCGATGAATATTTCTCCATCATTTCATTATAGGCAGCCTGCTGTTCGTTTGTGAGTATAATCTCGCTTTTGTCTACATCTTCTGGACGTATGTTCTCATACGGGTCGCGCATAACCTCTTCATTATAGCAAAATACAATTTCTTTTTTCTCAAGCGCTGTTATTACTGCCGGTGTAACTCCCGTAAAATAGCATATCTCCTTTACCGATGCCGACTTTACATCTTTAAGCAGCTCGGCCACGCTCCGCTGCTTTTTTGTGAGCTTACCCAGCTCCTCTTCAGATATATCTTCATCCGCCAGCTGCGCCATTTTGACAGTGGCGTCGCCCATGCGCCGCACGGCGTCGTCGGTACGCAGCAGATAACCCTGCTTTACAAGCCTGTCCGGCATATCGGAGGTGGGTACAAGCTGCATTATTTCAAGCAGGCGCTCCCTCTCTACCGTTGCGCGGCTTTTTGTGAGATATTCCACCATCTGCCGCTCCGTTTCACCGAGCTCAGACAGTTCGCTTTCCGGCCGTCCGGCAGAACGATAAGCTGTGACAATACGCATATTTATACCCGCCGGCAGCATAATCCTCAGCGCTTCAAAAAGCGTGCAGAAAGTATGCTCCTTCATCCATTCGGCTAGGCTGAGCATTTCTTTTGTAAGTATAGGCTTATCGTCCAGCACCGATATTATCGGCTTTATCTTTTCAACATCTGCGCTGTCGCCTACGCTTAATATTATACCCTGCCGACGCCTGTTGCCCTTGCCAAATGGAACCATTACACGGCATCCCACCAGCGCTTTCTCTTTTAACTCCGGCGGTATTATATAAGAATAGGGCTTGTCGTAGCTGAAAGCCGTATCTGATACCGCTACTGCGGCAATTGCGACTTTCTCCACAACAAACCCTCCAAATCTTATATTCAGCCGACAGCCGTTATCGGACATTGAGCAGCAAACAGCCCTAATAAATATTTGCGCCGCAAATAAACTTAATTGCACATATATGCATCATAAACATTGCTGAAATATTAGCCATGCCAAAATATAATTGCATAAGCGAAAAATAGATTTGCCGCGCAGCTTATGGCACTGCCGCTATTTACATAAGCCCCATAGAATGAGCTAATTCATTTAGCGCCAGATTTACCGGCTTCTCATCAAGACTTATCTTGTTTTTCTCAGCCGTAGCAGATATTACGCGCGCACGATGCGCCACGTCAAGCACCAACTGATATTTGCTGTCATATGCTTCCAGCAGTTTGCCAATCGCAGGATTTAGCACTTTCAAGCACCTCTTTCACAAATTTCTCCATAGATTTATAGCTGAACCTGTCGGCGTTTATTATCGCCTCAAGATTATTCACCGCTTCTGTTATATTGTCGTTAACTATAATATAATCATATTCATTTGCACAGCCCATTTCGTCTATCGCCGCCTGCAGACGCCCGTTTATAGACTCAGCGCTCTCTGTGCTCCGTCCAGTCAGACGCTCTTTAAGGACCTGCATCGACGGCGGCATTATAAATACGCTGAGTACGCCGCTCATAGCCTCTCTCACCTTGCGCGCGCCGTTTACGTCTATCTCCAGCAGTACGTTGCGTCCACAGCTTATCCAGCGCTCAATCGGCTTTTTTGGCGTGCCGTAGTAATTGCCTAAATAAGTATTATACTCCAAAAACTCGCCGTTTAAAAGCATAGTTTCAAATTTTTCTTTTGATATAAAATCGTATTTTTCGCCGGGTATCTCGCCCTGACGCGGCGGACGAGTTATGCTCGAAATTGACAGGCATATATCCTTGCGACGGGACAGCAGCTCCCGCATAATAGTGTCTTTACCACAGCCGGACGGACCCGATAATATGAAAAGGCGGCCTTTATTATTCCCCATCATCTGCGTCATCTCCAAAATCACCGTCCGCCGTCACGCCGTTTATACGGCCCGCTACCGTTTCCGACTGTAAATATGTCAGTATTACATGGTCGGAATCTGTTATAACTACAGCGCGTGTGCGCCGACCCTGCGTTGCGTCTATCAGCCGGCCGTCTTCCTTTGCTTCCTGTATAAGTCGCTTTATCGGCGCTGATTCAGGCCCTACCACCGCTATTATACGGTTTTCCGACACCATGTTTCCAAATCCTATGTTAATAAGCCTCATTTTCTTCCTCTCCAGTATTTCCTACTGTATGTTTTGTACCTGCTCGCGAATTTTTTCTATCTCAGATTTTACGTCTACTACGCATTTTGTTATATCTATGTTCTGCGATTTTGAGCCGATAGTGTTTATCTCCCTGTTCATTTCCTGTACAATGAAATCCATTTTTCGGCCCACCGGCTCCTCCTGCTCAAGCATGCCCTTAAGCTGAGATATATGACTGCGTAGCCGAACCGTCTCTTCATCCACCGCTAAACGGTCGGCCATTACAGCGGTTTCTGTTATAAGGCGCTGCTCGTCTACCTTTGCATCGCCAAGCAATTCCTTCATTCGCTCTTCGAGGCGTTCGCGGTAATGCTTTACAGACTCAGGATACAGCACTTCAATTTTATCGACACAGCCGAGTATAAATTCGCACCGACCTGTTATGTCTTTATACATCTTCTCGCCCTCTATTAGGCGCATATCGTTTAGAGCCGCTGCCGCCTTATCCAACAACGGACAAAGCATGCTCCACATCTCGTCTTCGTCTATCTCGCTTTCCTTGAGGGAAATAACATCTGGCATGCGCGACAGCCACATTGCATTTACATCACCGGAAATTCCGTATTTGTCCGACATCTCATTTATGGCGCTGAGATATCCGCCGGCTAAGTCAAAATTGACCTCTACGTCTCCTGCAGCTTCGCCAATGCGCTCAATGTTTACAAATACATCCGTTTTGCCGCGCGCTATAAGCCCGGATAAATGCGACCGTATCTTGTCCTCTAAAAATGAAAAGGTGCGTCCTATCCTGCAGCTAAATTCAAAATATCTGTGGTTTACAGACTTTATTTCCAAAGAAATTTTATATTTATCATATAATGCTTCGGCCCTGCCGTAGCCCGTCATGCTTTTTATCATATTGCTCTCCGCATATCTGTTTTTATTAAGTATATATTTGCAATTTATGCGCTGGTTAATTATGCCTACCGCTATTTTTCACTATCCCGACGTAAATCGGAAAAAGCGGAGACATACCATTATGCTCGGCTAAAATCACACGCAAACAATTTGTCAGCGCCGCCTTGATTAATTATGTGTTTTTATCTGTTACGTGAAACTTTTTGAGATTGCCTATCTTGTTGCTGCGGCGCTCAAGCTCTTCCATGACATCATCAATAGACACGCCCTGCTGCACCATGAGCACTGTCACGTGATAAAGCAAATCCGATATTTCGTTTATAAGTTCTGTATTATCGCCGTTTTTTGCGGCAATGCATACCTCTGTGCATTCTTCGCCGCACTTTTTAAGTATCTTGTCCAGCCCCTGCTCGAACAAGTAGCAGGTATATGAACCTTCAGATTTATGCTGACGGCGGTCTGACACCGTTTCATACAGTTTCGACATTGCATCCATTATTCTATCAGCCTTTCTGTGGTGAGAAAATGCCGTATTACATTTGGCACTTACTCTTTAACAATAATTTATTATACCATAAAAGCAAAAAAAGGCAAGAACTGCCCTTTCATATTCCTATAAACGGGCGGAGTGAAACTCGTAACAGTAATGCTTCAAAGCAGCGGCACACTGTCTGTAATAATCTAAACAAATTTAGTACATAGATTTATAAAAGCCAAAAAATCATGCTTCATGTGAGTTCTTCCATATGTTGAAGCGTATGCCTCATCCTACATCACATCATTAAAAAAGCATGAATGACTGCCCGTATGGCATGCGGGTCCTGTTTGCTCCACCTCTATAAGCAGAGTGTCAAAGTCGCAGTCGGCCTTAATAGATTTTACAATTTGTATGTGCCCCGACGTCTCGCCCTTGCGCCAAAGCTTCTGCCGCGACCGGCTGAAAAAGCATGTGCGCCCTTCTTTTAGGGTTATCTCAAGCGATTCCTTATTCATATAGGCGAGCATAAGCACCTCGCCCGTCCCGCTCTCCTGCACTATCGCCGGTATTAACTCAGACTTCTTAAAAAGATTATCTATTTCAAAATTCATAATATCACCTTTGTTTACATAATGTTTTGTTCAAGCAGACGTCATGTGGTTTAAACATAATTATTTAACCTGATAAAAAAGCATATTTTACGCAAAGCATAGCGTTAAATCAACGCAAGACATTTACATAATCTTTGTGTGTTTTAAGATTAATCATATATTTGTATAATCAGCATACAATTGGTCCCGATATCTTCCGCTATGAATAAGCTGCCTCCGATATTTATAAAGGTCATCTTGCCGTATCGTCTAATACTTTAAATGTCGGATTGCGAAAAAAGCTTTATTCCTGCACTCCGCCTATTTTTATCGCTTCGGCTACATTGAGGCTCCCCTCATATACCGATTTGCCGCATATTGCACCGTATAATCCCATATCGGCAAGCTGTCTTATATCGCCCGTATTCCTTATTCCGCCGCTGGCTATTATATTGCACGAAACCGCTTGGTTTATTTCATTCAGTTGCTCGAAATTCGGGCCGCTCATCATGCCGTCCTTGGAAATATCGGTGAAAATTATATTTTCTATGCCAATAGCTTCCATTTTTTTCGCCATATCTATAAAATCAATGTCCGAATCCTCTGTCCAGCCACTTACTGATACCTTTCTGTTTTTAGCGTCTATTCCTACGGCAATTCTTTTTCCGAATTTCTCTGCCGCCTTTTTTACAAGATTTTCATCACTCAGCGCAGCCGAACCGAATATTACACGCGAAATGCCAAACTCAATATACTGCTCTGCCGTTTCTATGCTGCGTATGCCGCCGCCAAGCTCTACTTTTACACCTAAAGCGGCAATCTCTTTAAATATATTCATATTTTCCGGCGTTCCGGACTTTGCGCCGTCAAGGTCGACCATATGTATCCACTTTGCGCCCGATTCAATAAAACTTTCTGCCGTTTTAATATAACTGTCCGCTACCTTATGCGCTGTCGAATAATCTCCTCTGTACAGGCGCACACATGTCCCGTCCTTTATATCTATAGCCGGTAAAATAATCAAATTATATCCTCTCCTATATTAACGCAGATTCATTTTTATCCGCAAATCATCTGGTTTCCTTGCATTAAAGTGTTACAGACTTCCCTTGGAAGATGGTATTTCACTGCCTATAACCGTTGACGCATCGCTCAATGCCCTCGCCGCAGCTTTAAAAAGCGCCTCTGTCATATGGTGCGCGTTTGTGCCGTACTCAACTTTCATGTGAAGCGTTATGCCGGCGTTTATAGCAAATGCGCGGAAAAATTCTTCCGTCAGGCTGGCGTCATAGTCTCCTATCATCTGCCAATTCATCTGAGCATCGTATTTTAAAAACGGGCGCCCGCTTATATCAACTGCTGCAAATGCAAGTGTCTCGTCCATCGGCAAAAAGCAAGAGGAAAATCTTTTTATACCAGCCTTATCCCCTATCGCCTCGTTAAAGGCGCGGCCCAGCACAATGCCTACATCCTCAACTGTGTGATGCCCATCTACCGTGAGGTCACCTATGGCTTTTACCGTAAGTCCAAAGCCGGAATGCACGGCAAATGAATTTAGCATGTGGTCAAAAAAGCCAATTCCGGTAGATATTCCAATGTCGCCTCCGTCAAGCGACAGCGTCAACGCTATATCAGTTTCATTAGTCCTGCGTACAATTTCTGATGTCCTCATATCAGTACTCCCCCTTCTATATACCCGCATTTATCCTGCATGCAGGCCAATATAATAAATTCTGATTTGTCAGTATTTATCAGTATTGTTTTCATGCTTAAATAATTCTGCCTTATACCACTGCAGAACCGTCTCCACGGCAGCACATATCATCCGCTTCTTCGACATTTTTATCATTATACCATATATTTGCGGGCGTTGTATATAAAATTTGCCGGTATAATAAATTAACCGGCAAATAGCGCGCACAGGCATATATATCCTATAAAAGCGCAGAGATTTATTGCTATAGAGTTTTAATATCATTGTTCAATATATCGCTGTAATTTTATAGCTTAAATCCGGCGATATTTTCATAAAGCTTACAAATACCGATTATTATAAACAGCACACAATAAACATAAAAATCACAGCAGCGGAGCTATAGCAGCTATAAGTTCCTTATTTTCCTCAGGCGAGCCGGCGGTTATTCTTAAATAATCACCCATTTTCCTTATCAGTATGCCTTTTGCCTTTAAGCCTTCAAATACATTCGCTGCGTTTTTCGGCTTAAAAAATATAAAATTAGTCGCCGGTTTTGACAGTGATATGCCTTTATTTTCACATATCTCCTTCATATTTTCATAAAGCCAATCTCTCGATGAAATTATCTTTTTAAGATTGCTGCGCAGCATGTCGCCGTGAGTTAAAACAGCGGCAGCAGCGGCCTGCGAGAGCGAATTTACATTATATGGCGACTTTACGCTTCTTATGGCGGCGGTTATTTTGTCGTTTGCAATAGCAAAGCCGACGCGCAGCGCCGCCATGCCCATCATCTTCGAGCAGGTGCGCAGTATTATAAGGTTATCATAATTCTGTGCCTCTTCTATAAGCGATTCGTCCCAGAAGTCCATATACGCCTCGTCCAGCACCACAAGCGCGTCAGTGCTGTTTATTATACGGCGCACATCCTCGCGCGCAAGGCCGAGAGACGTCGGGTTGCAGGGATTTGAAAATATCAGCATTCGGTAATTTGAGCCGTTAAGCTCCTTTATAACAGCGTCGGCGTCTATGCTCATGTCCTCCCTTTTAGGCATGGAGTATAAATTACATTCCGCTAAAGAGGCATAAAAATCGTACATTGAGAAATCCGGCGACAGTGTCAGCACTTTATCGCCCCTGCTTAAAAAGCAGTTGGCGAGTATAAAAAGCATTTCGTCCGAGCCGTTTGACGCCGTTACGAATCGCGCATCTATTCCGTAAAATTTTGCAAAGCTCTCGCACAGCTTTTCTGCCGTGCTGTCGGGATATCTGTTAAGGGAGACGCTTTTGAGCGCATCGCTGTAAAGCGAAAAATCCGGCGGCAAAAACGACTCGTTGGCGTCGAGACGAATGCGATACTCACCGCTGCACGGCTCGTACGGTACTAAATTTTCTATTTTTTCCGGCAGACTATACATCTTCTCTTCTCACCCTCACTGAATTGGCGTGCGCCTTTAAGCCCTCTGATTCTGCGAACATTATAACATCGTCCGCAGACCTTTCAAAGGCAGATTTTGTGTAATACATAAAGCTGGATTTTTTCACAAAGCTGTCAACCGAAAGCGGACTGAAAAATCTCGCTGTGCCAAGCGTCGGCAGCACGTGGTTTGGTCCTACGTAATAGTCGCCGAGCGGCTCAGGCGAATAATTGCCCAAAAACACCGAGCCGGCGTTGTCGATTTTGCCTATGTAAGTCATCGGGTCCCTGGCCGATACCTCCAAATGCTCAGGTGCAAACTCATTGGCAAGCTCCACCGCTTTGTCCATATTTTCGCAAACTATTATGGCGGAGTTGTTCTCAATGGCCTTTTTTGCAATCTCTTTGCGCGGGAGGTTATTCAGCTGACGCTCCGTCTCCTTTTGTACAAGCTTGGCCGTCTCCATACTTACCGTGATGAGTATAGACGACGCCAAAACATCGTGTTCGGCCTGCGACAATAAATCGGCGGCGAGGTATTTGTAATTTGCGCTGTCGTCCGCCACTATGAGTATATCGCTGGGGCCGGCTATCATGTCTATGTCCGCCGCGCCGTATATCAGACGCTTGGCGGTAGCCACGTATATATTTCCCGGGCCGACTATTTTGTCTGCCTTAGGCACTGTTTCGGTGCCGTATGCAAGCGCTGCGACGGCCTGTGCGCCGCCCATGAGATATATTTTGTCAACGCCGGCTATATACGCCGCCGCTAAAATCGTCTTATTGGCTTCTTCCTTGCTTGGAGGAGTTACCATTACAATCTCTTTAACGCCGGCTATTTTTGCCGGTATAACGCACATAAGCACCGACGATGGATATGCGGCGGTACCCCCCGGTACATATACGCCGACACGATGAAGGCCGCGTATGCGCTGGCCGAGTATTACCCCGTCCTCCTCGGTAGTCAGCCAGCTCTGCTGTACCTGGCGGCGGTGGAAACGCTCTATATTCGCTGCGGCACGGCGCAGCATCTCAAGATATTCGCCCTCGCACTGCTCCGCCGCTTTCCTTATATCCTCCCGGTCAAGTATGCGCTTTTCAGGTATAAATCCGTCAAATTTTTTCGAATATTTATCTACTGCGCTGTCGCCGTTTTCGCGCACGTCGTTTATTATTTCCGTCACCGTTTGTGTGACGGCCTTATCTGTTTCGCCACTGCGGGTACGAAGCTCTTTTAAAAAATTCATTTCCGCTATCCCGTCGGCTTTAATTATTCTTATCATACCAATTTCTCCTCTCTTTTGATTTTGTCAAGCGGCTTCTGCCCGAAAGTCAGGCAAGCCGCTTTATTGCATAAAATCCCTATCCGGCTATATTGCCAGGCTATGCTTAATCTGCCATGTATAATAGGTCTAGATTATGTTTTGTGCTGCTTTAAGCTGCCATGTGTCGAACAGAATATGGTTTTAAGCGTTTTTTGCGCGTATACTGCGTTAAAATTTTTGCCATACGGCAGTATGGCAGAAATTGTATGCCTTGCCCGCACGAAAACTTTCTTACTGAAAACTGCTTCGCATCTAAAACATCTGCGGCAGAGATAAACTTCTGCTTTTGAGATGGTCGGCCCGCTGACACACACCAAGGGCGAAAAAGTGAAAAAAGCAGCAGCGACACATTTTAGGCACATTTGGTTCACTCCCGCCGGCTTAAGCGCTCATGACAAAGCTGCATATCTCTCAACACCGTTTTAAAGCGACAGAGCCTTTATAATACCGTTTGTAAATTTTTCTATTTCATTCTTCCGTGTTTTAAGGCTTGCCACGTTTACAAAATTCCTTGCAGATATCGGCATTATGTCCTCAATGACGATAAGTCCGTTCTCTTTAAGCGTCTGGCCTGTTTCGACAATATCCACTATCGCGTCGGCAAGGCCGAGCAGCGGCGCAAGCTCAACCGAACCCTCGATTTTTATAAGTCTTACGTCCATGCCGCGGCTTTCAAAATACTGCGACGCTATGTTCGGATATTTCGTAGCGACCGTCATCTCCCTGTGTCCGGTAAATATATCGCATCCCTTAGGTCCGGCGACGGCAAACCGGCAGCGGCCGAAGCCGAGGTCGAGCATCTCATAGAAATTGCCGCCCTTTTCTGCTATAGTATCCTTTCCTACAAAGCCTATGTCACATACCCCGTGCTCAACATATGTCAGCACATCATTAGCCTTGGCAAGCACCATTTCATACTCGCCTACCGGAAGTATAAGCCTGCGGCCCTTATTTTTAAGCTCAGTACAGTCAAGCCCCATTTTCTCAAAAAGCTCCACTGCGCTTTTTTCCAGCCTGCCCTTTGTAAGCGCTATCCTTATCGGCCTCATAAATTCACCTCAATATCAACTGTTTTAATATTATCTGATACAATATACACTTTCTTTGCGCCAAGCTCTTTTGCATAGCTTACGGCGCCCTCCTCACCGCCGGAAGAGCAAATTCTGCTTATGCATCCATTGTCTGCAAGCTTTCCGGCAAGTATAACGGCCTGCGCTTCATATCCGCGCTCGGCGTATATCACCGCGTCAATTTTAGACATAAGCTTATCGCCTTTAGAAGCTATAAGAGTTGAAATAAGGGCATTGTTCTCTACCGCAAAGCCGGTCGCCGGCATTGGACGCCCGAATTTTTCCATCAGCCCGTCATATCTTCCGCCGGATATAACTGTGTTGCCGTAACCGTTTATGTAGCCGCGGAACACTACTCCCGTATAATAGTTGTTGCGGTGTACCATTCCCAAATCAAGATTTATATTAGCATCTGGCGAGATTTCCGACAGCTTTGAATACAGCTCTCTGAGATAATCCAGATACTCCATAGCCTCACCGTTGCCGGCACAGAGCTTCTCCGCCTCGTCCAATATCTCAGCGCCGCCGTAAAGGCTCGGCAGCAGCTTTAACACCTTTGCCGACGGACTGTCGTTAATGCCGCTCAGTATCAGCGAAAGCTCCGCATAATTCTTGGACTCTATGCTTCTGCGTATTTCTTCTTTTTTCTCATCATCGACGCCAAGCCCCCTTACCAGACTGCCAAAAAATCCGGCATGGCCTAATTCCATAGCATAATCCGATATGCCGCATTTCTCAAACACCTTAACCGCCATGTCAAGCACTTCCAAGTCTGCAGCAAGGCCCTTGGCGCCTATAAGCTCTATGCCCGACTGCGTGATTTCGTTTTCGTGTCCGCTGCCGTTCATATTTACCTTAAATATATTTTCTGTATAATACAGTCTTATCGGGGCCGGCACATCCTTAAGCCGGGTGGAAACCAGCCGCGCTATCGGAATGGTCATATCCGGCCGCAGCGCCATTATTCGGCCGCTCACAGACGTCAGCTTATACATCTGTTCCTGCGGTATGCCCAGCATATCGTCGTCAAATAAGTCATAATATTCCACTGTCGGAGTAATAGCCCTGCTGTAACCGCGCATTGTAAATAAATCGGTTATAATCCTTTCTATTTCCGCTTTGGCCGCGCATTCCTCATACAGCATATCCTTAAGCCCTTCCGGCGTCTTTTTCATATATTTTTTCAAGCTATCGCCCTCACCTTCACTTTAATACATTAACACGATAATCTAATAACAGGATATCAGAGTAATACAATTTTGTCAAGCACAATATTTTTCTGAGTATATATAACACCATATATACCATGCCGGGCACGAGCAGCAATATTAAATATGGTTTACACCCGTACGGCAAGGGGCATTCCATCTGACGGACAATACCGCAGATTAAAAGCAGCAATCTGATTTTATAAAGTATGGTTAGCCAAAATCTTCCGCAAATCAGGGGGCATGCGTCAGCTGTGAAATGAGGCTTTATTTCCGTATTTTTCAACTATCTCGCGCAATTTTTGCTTACATCACTTGCTGCGGCATCAATAAACAGGCGGCAATTTTTTATGAATGATATTTTTATCCTCCAAAAAACTCATATAACAGCTTTTGCCCTATTTAAACCTAAGCCTTCGGATCCGCCTAAAAACATCTGCCTTCGTCACATATGCAACTTACAGGAGTGATGACCGCGTTATTAAGTATATTATCATTGAATCATCCTTGACAAAGTGATATTTGCCGCCAAAATTAAAGCCGGAATATCACTCGTTTGTACTAAGTGGTATTCCGGCGAATATTTATAAATATTAATTCTTTTTTGCCTTTATGGCCGCTTTGGCTTTCTTTACTATCTGCTCTGCCGTGAGATTGAAATATTTAAGCACATCGGCCGCAGGTCCGGATATTCCAAAGGTGTCCTCTGTGCCGACGCGCAGCACTGGTACAGGATAATTTTCACATATAACCTCGGCCACTGCGCCGCCAAGCCCGCCTATTACAGAATGCTCCTCAGCAGTGACTATCGCACCCGTCTTAGCGGCGGATTCTATTATTATGTCCTTGTCAATTGGCTTAATGGTGTGCATATTGATTATGCGTGCGCTTATTCCTTCCGCCTTAAGCATGTCATAAGCTATAAGCGCCTCGTTTACCATAAGGCCGGTAGCTATTACCGTGACGTCTTCACCGTCGTGAAGCATAACTCCCTTGCCCATTTTAAACTCATAGCTGTCGTCGTTTATGACCGGCACTGCGAGCCGTCCAAGCCTCAGATATACCGGACCTTCATATTCCGCCGCGGCTATTACCGCCTTATATGCCTCTACCGCGTCGGCGGGATTTATTATCGTCATGCCGGGAATGGTGCGCATCAGCGCTATATCCTCGTTGCACTGATGGGTGGCGCCGTCCTCGCCTACCGACATGCCGGCATGCGTAGCGCCTATTTTCACGTTAAGGTGCGTATAGCCAATAGAGTTGCGTACCTGCTCATAAGCACGGCCGGCCGCAAACATCGCAAAAGAGCTCGCAAAAACCAGCTTGCCGGTTGCTGCAATTCCCGCCGCAATGGACATCATATTCTGCTCGGCTATGCCCGCGTTAAAGAAACGCTCAGGATATACCTTTGCGAAATCGCCCGTCTTAGTCGAGCCCGAAAGGTCGGCGTCCAGCACCATCATATCTTTATATCTGCCGCCAAGCTCTACCAGCGCTTTGCCGTATGCTTCACGGGTCGCTTTCTTTATCGTCTCTGCCATAATTATACCCCTTTTTTATATATTCCGATTAAATTACCGCTTAAACTTTTTATTTGTAAAAATGCACTAAGCAGTCTGTATTTTCCATGACCGTTAAATTATAGCGCAAATTACAGCTTCTCATATGCAGCTTTGAGTTCTGCCATCGCCTGCTCAGCCTGTTCGCCGGCTGCCGCCTTGCCATGCCAGTCAGCCACATTCTCCATAAATGAAACGCCCTTGCCCTTTACCGTCTTTGCGATTATAACCGACGGCTTGTCCTTTACCTGCTTTGCCTTCTTTACCGCGTCCTCTATCTGGTCAAAATCATGGCCGTCTATTTCAAATACCGCCCAGCCAAAAGCTTCAAACTTTTTATCTATCGGCTTGGGGGAATTTACATCTTCTATATTTCCGTCTATCTGTAAATCGTTGTTGTCAACAAATGCTATGAGATTATCCAGCTTTTTATGAGCAGCAAACATTGCCGCCTCCCATACCTGTCCTTCCTCTATTTCGCCGTCGCCTAACAGTGTATAAACCCTGTAGCTGTCGCCCGAAGCCTTTGCCGACAGCGCCATGCCGGCTGCCGCAGATATTCCCTGTCCCAAAGAACCGGTGGACATATCTATACCGGGAATTTTGTTCATATCAGGGTGACCCTGAAGCATGCCGCCTATCTTTCTAAGATTTTTTATCTCGCCAAAGTCGAAAAAGCCCTTCAGTGCCAAAACGGAATAAAGCGCCGGTGCGCAGTGCCCCTTTGAAAGCACGAAACGGTCGCGATCAGCCTTTTTGGGATTTTTGGGGTCGACGTTCATCTCGCAGAAGTACAGATATGTTATAATATCCGCCGCCGACAGAGAACCGCCCGGGTGCCCGGATTTCGCCTCCGTTGTGCCTTCAATAACACCCATTCTGACTTTGCATGCTGTCTTAAGCAGCATATTCTTTTGTGCCTGCTCCATTGTTCATCCTCCAAATTTTTATATAAAGGGCAATGCCCTGTAGTTTATTGTGCTGAAAAAGTCAAAATCACCAAGCCCGCATATCAGCCGGCCGCTTATAAAACCAAATATATCAAGCCGCCGCTTAATATGCGATTATTTATTTACACAGGTTAAAATATGCTCTATGTAATCCGCCACAGCGCCTTCTTCCACCGGACGCGCTATATATTCGCACAGCGCCTTAATATCGTCCGGCGCCCCATCCGGAGCCGCTGCATGCGCCGCTGCCTTAAGCATGCCGACGTCGTTGTAATAATCGCCTATGGCATATACATTTTCAGGCTGTATGCATAGATATTTTATAAGCTCCGGCAGCGCCGTACCCTTATTTACACCGTGACTTAATATTTCAAAATACGGTATGCCTGAACGGACAAAATCCAGCTCCGGCGCATCCAGTGAAACAGCATAGCGCTCCAGCTCCGGCATTACCTCCGGCGGCGCCGTAAGCAATACCTTAAGCCAGCTTATATCTGCAATATCATCTATGCTCGATGTTATAAAACCAAGGTTTTCCTGCTCCACATGCCGTTTTGTAAGCGCCGTATTTCTTATCATATATATATCGTCTTCAGTATGTACCTCTATACCGGCCTCATCGAACCTGTCGTATATCGACCGAACAATTCCGACAACCGTCTGAGGCATCTTTTTGGTCATTATAAATTTGCCCTTTGAATAATCATAAAGCGCGGCGCCGTTAAATGTTATAACCGGAGCGTTTATCTCAATTTTTTTTGCATACTGCATAGCCGCCTTATATGACCGCCCCGTTGCTATTGTAAAATAATGTCCCGCCGTCTTAAGTTTTGCCGCCGCTTCAACATTTATCGCCGGCATACCCATCTTCGACGTTACCAACGTACCGTCTATATCAGAAATAAGCAGGATTTTCTCTTTCGCCATATACCCTCCGCAAACTCTTTAGAAAATTTGTGAAATATTCGGGAAGCGCTGCCTCAAATTCCATGTACTCCCCGCTTATAGGATGTATAAAACCAATTTTTTTAGCATGAAGACATTGATAATCAAGCCCGGCTATTTTCCTCTTCGAATATACCGGGTCGCCCGCCACCGGATGTCCTATATACGCCATATGCACACGGATTTGATGCGTCCGACCCGTTTCCAGCCTAAGGCGCATATGTGTATATCCGTCATAATATGTAAGAACTTTATAGTGTGTGACAGCCGGCTTGGAATTTATATCAGTTACCGCCATCTGCTTCCTTTTTATCTTGTGCCGGCCAATGGGCGCATTAACAGTGCCGGATGTATTCTTAACATGTCCTAACACCACGGCTTCATACTCTCTTGTAAAACTGTGCGCCTTTATCTGCTCGGCAAGGCCTCTGTGCGCTTCGTCGGTCTTTGCAACCATGAGCAGTCCGCTCGTTCCCTTGTCAATGCGATGCACTATGCCGGGACGCTGAACGCCGTTGATACCAGACAAAGAATCGCCGCAATGGTAAAGCAGTGCGTTTACCAGCGTTCCGGAGGTATTCCCCGACGCCGGATGCACTACCATTCCCTGCGGTTTATTCACTACAATCACTGCGCTGTCCTCATAAACTATGTCAAGCGGAATGTTTTCCGGCTCAGCCTCAAGCGACACCGGCTCGGGCAGTGTGATTTCAATATAATCTCCTGGATTTATTACAGCGCTGCGTACTACCTGCCCGCCGTTTATCGTCACACGCCCGTCATCTATGAGCTTTGCTATGTAGCTGCGCGACATGTCCGGCAGCCTGCTTGCTAAAGCCTTGTCCACACGGACAGCATCAGACTCTTCTGCTGTAATGCCGATAATTCGCATATCTTCCATCATTACTCAGCCTTATTTTTCTTTACCGACGATTCTGATATGTCGATTATAAAATAAAACATAGCGCAGATTACGCCAATAACAACAAAACAGTCTGCTATATTAAATATGAAAAAATTATCTAAAAAGCCAAGCTTTATATCAATAAAGTCTATGACATAGCCTCTGAAAACACGGTCAAGCATGTTGCCTATGCCGCCCGCCATTACCAGCGTCATCGCGCACAGCATGAGCTTTGACTTCATTTTGCCAGATAATATTATAAAAAAGCAGGCAAGCACTACTATTGCCGTAACTGTCATAAAAATCCATCTGTGATCTGATAAAATTCCTCCAACCGCGCCAGTGTTCTGAACATAGGTAAAGTCCAAAATTCCTTCAATTGCAGTCTGAGATTCGTGCAGCTGAAAATTGCTTATTATATAAAATTTAGTAAGTTGGTCCAGCAGCACAAAAAAGGCCGCAACAGCCAACGGAACAATCCGCACTGTAATTTTTTCTCTCATATATATTTCCTATTTTCTGTGTTTAAAAAATCCGAAACCGGCCTTTTCGTCTTCATTCTCATCGTCATCTTCAAGATTATATCCGCCGAACTTCAGCCGGCCGTTATCAGACGATACATCAAAATCATCGTCATCGTCGTCCGAAAAATCATCAAGGCTTACCTTAAATCCGCCGACAGGACGCTGTGCATTATCAGACTGAGCAGAAGTATTTATCTCCGAATTAACCTCGCTCTTAAAAGAATAGCCCTGTGCCATTTCAGCCTCTGCAGGCGCATTTGTCTCAGCATAAGCTCCGCCGCTTTCATACTGATTTGCTGTATTATCAGACGCCGCTTCCGCTGCGCCGTCGCTTATCTCAGCCTCTTCTGAGTATATCTCCCGCTCATCCGATTTATCGCTCATCTCAACCTGCTGCGGCTCATATTCTGCAGAAACATCCCCCACAGGCTCCACATCAGATTCGTCATCATCTATGTCAATTGGCTTTATTTCTATCTGAAAATCGTCGTTTAATATATGATTGCCGCCGAGGTTATCTACTGCTTCCTCCGCCGCAGAAATGGGGTCGGCGTCCAGCAGCTCCGACAGCTTGTCTATCTGCTCAAGATGCGCCTTATAATATGAAAGCAATCTGCCTCTGAAATTCGAAGCATCCTCTTTTATCTTCATATACGCATCATGCTGAGACGCAACGCTCGTATTGGCAGCATTTAATATTGCCTCCGCCTTTTCGGTGGCATCAGCTATTAGGTCGGTAGCGCGCTTTTTCGCTTCTTCCATCATCTCTGCCGACTGCGCCTGCGCTTCTGACACAAGCTTATCGCGTTTTTCCTCGGCCTTGCCCACAAGTTCATCATGCGTTTTCTGGGCATCCTTTTTAAGCTGGTCAGCCAGGCGCTGCGCATTTACAAGCGCTATATGTATGCTGTCCTCATCACTGCGATACTCTTCTATCTTTGACGCAAGTACTTCCAGCTTCTTTTTCAGCTCGGCGTTCTCCTTATTAAGCGTCTCAACCGTAATGGCAACATCTTCAATAAAATAATCAACATCTGTAGATTTGTAGCCGCCCACCGTTGATTTATTAAACTCTACGCTGCGAATTTCTTCCGGAGTAAACATTTATAATTACCTCCCAAAACTTATATCTGATAAAATATAATTTTAAATTAAGCCCACAAGCTTTTATAATATGTATATTAAAATAAATTCTCTTAATACATACTTTTTAAGACAGGCTTATATATTTAAATATAAAGGCCGCTGTTTTCCAGCTCGTCTATAAGCAGGTCGCCCATTATATCAACATTAAACGGAGTAATTATAAATGTGCTGTTTGCAACCCTTTTAAGCTG
The DNA here is from genome assembly GCA_030842085.1 of Bacillota bacterium. Lineage (GTDB taxonomy): Bacteria > Bacillota > Clostridia > Oscillospirales > Acutalibacteraceae > Timburyella. The sequence continues at coordinate 70,368 of JAUUSE010000004.1, forward strand.
GCCGTTGTTTGCATATGCGACGCCGCTTAAAAAGTCTACCAGCCTGCGCGCAACGTCCTTGCTTGTAGATTCAAGGTTAAGCACTACTGTACGCTTAGCGTTGAGATGATCGGCAATTGACGGCGCATCGTCAAAGCGCTCCGGCTTTACAAGCACCACCTGAAGCTTGGTCGTAGCATTTATATTGACCACCTTGTTGCGCTTGTCCGAAAAGTCGTCACTGCGCGGCCTTGAGGATGAATATG
>JAUUSE010000058.1:0-11282 GCA_030842085.1 Bacillota bacterium
GCCGCATGCTCCTACATATCCGCCGGTCATTGAGGTCGTCATGCAGCCGGTGCCTGTAATCTTAGACATATCGGCAACGCCGTTGCTTATGCGGCAGACCCTTTCACCGTCGGAGATTATATCTACGGCGCCGGTTATTGCTACTGTGCAGCCAAGCTTTTTCGCAAGGTTTGCGGCAATATCTGCACCGCTCTCTTCTGCGGCGTCGTCCTCGGCTGCATCTACGCCCTTTGTCGAGCTTGCAAGGCCGCTTACGCACTTTATCTCAGACATATTGCCTCTTATCACGGAAAGCTTTATCTCGGACATTATGCGCTGCGATACCTCAGTACGCAGAGGGGTGGCGCCGGCTCCCACAGGGTCGAATATTACAGGAATATTAAGCTCATTTGCGCGCTTGCCGGCGGCAAGCATTGACTCTATTGTGCGGCGGTTTAATGTACCTATGTTTATTACAAGCGCAGAGGCTATGGAAACCATATCGCGCACCTCGTCTATTTCATCGGCCATGACCGGCGATGCACCGATTGCCAATACGGCGTTTGCACAGTCGTTTACCGTGACATAATTGGTCATGTTGTGTACAAGCGGACTCTTTTCTCTTGTGATTTTTACAATCTCACTGCATGCTTCTTTAATACCCATTTTGTTTGCTCCTTTATACTATTAAAATTTTATACTTATCTCCAAATGGGACAATAATTATTCCTGATTATTGCGACCCATTAGAAAGCTATTAAAACAAGTGTTTTCAACGGTGGTTTGAGTGGTGTAAGGATAAATTTATATATTTTTCACTGCTCTGCTATTATCTATGGCTGTGCTGACATTGCTTTTAAAATTATGCAAAAGCAACAGGTAAGCTGTGGTAAATAACAGTTGCAGATTTATGCCGCCGCGGCAATCAAGATTTTTAGCAAAAGTACCGGCCAGCAAAGGCTGTCCATTATTATTTTGGACTTTAGCCATAGTGCAAGTATAAAAAGCAGCTGCATTAGCGTGGCTGATATTCGCTAATCTTTTGTACTTTCGTCTATAGTTACCTTTTTGCCGGACAACACCTTATTCATTGTATCCACTGCGCACATGCGGCCGCACATAGTGCATCTGCCGTTCTTTTTACCGGCCTGCTCATAATATGTGCGCGCTTTTTCCTCGTCTATTGCGTATGTGAACATTTCCTCCCAGTCTATGCGGCGGCGGGCATCGCTCATTTTATTGTCTATCTTGCGGGCGTCTTTTACCCCCTTTGCAATGTCGGCGGCATGGGCGGCTATTCGCGACGCTATTATGCCTTCCTTTACGTCGTCGGCGTTAGGCAGACGCAAATGCTCCGCCGGAGTAACATAGCACAAAAAGTCGGCCCCGTTTGCCGCCGCTATAGCGCCGCCTATAGCAGAAGTGATATGGTCATATCCCGGAGCTATGTCGGTTACGAGCGGGCCTAAAACATAAAACGGAGCACCGTGACACATACGCTTCTGAAGCTTCATATTCGCCTCTATTTCGTTTATAGCCATATGTCCCGGACCCTCTACCATGACCTGAACGTCCTTTTCCCATGCGCGCTTTGTAAGCATAGCAAGCTCTGTCAGCTCGGCTATCTGGCAGACGTCGGTGGCGTCTTCTATACAGCCGGGACGCATGGCGTCGCCAAGGCTTATAGCAACATCATACTCCCTCAATATGTCAAGTACATCGTCGTAATATTCATAAAACGGATTTTCTCTGCCGGTCATTTCCATCCATGCAAAAAGCAGCGAGCCGCCGCGCGAAACAATATTCATAAGACGGCCGGACTCCTTTATAACCGCAGCGGTTTTGCGGTTAACGCCGGCGTGGATTGTCATAAAATCAACGCCCTCTTCGGCATGTGCGCGCACTACCTTTAGAAATTCATCCGCCGTTATGTCGCACAAATCCTTTTCAAGATAGCCGACGGCGTCGTACACTGGGACGGTGCCTATCATCAGCGGCGACATATTGATGAGCTTTTCTCTGAACTCCTTAGTTTTGCCGTAATTGCTTAAATCCATTATGGCGTGCGCGCCATATTTTTCAGCTATACGCGCTTTTTCATACTCCACCTCATAGTTTATGCAGTCGCCGGATATTCCAAGATTGACGTTTATTTTTGTACTTAGTCCCTCGCCTACACCGCACGGCTTTAAATTCTTGTGGTTTTTGTTCGCGGGTATTATTACTCTTCCAGCCGCTATCCTTTCGCAGAGAACTTCTTCAGATATGCCCTCGCTCTCTGCCACCGCTTTCATTTTATCGGTTATTATACCTTTCTTTGCGGCCTCCATTTGTGTTTTATATTCCATTATCTTTTCTCCCCTTTTTAATTTATTTTTATTTTAAAAACTAAATTTCATCAATTTACTCAGACTATTTAAATCTTGTATTTTTTAATATAAGTGAAACAGTCTTGGAATTCATTCGAACTTTTTATAAAACAAAAAGCCTGCCAATAGGCAAGCTTTAATTTTAACAACAATGCTGACAAATATATGCCGGCACAGCTTAAACTTACTTCCCTACGATAGTATTAACTAACAGGTTCAAAGGGTCAGGTTCTACCTTCTCAACCGATAGCGGTCCCCCCGTAAATCTGAATATTCTATTGTCAGTTGTCGGCTTAAAGCAATATCAGACTTTTTCTAAGCCAAAAATCATTCAAAATAAAATTGCAAAGCCTTAACAAGATATATTATAGCATTTGCAGCACAGTTGTCAATTATTTTATATTTCTGCTTAAATATAATACTCAAAAAACGTGCGTAGTTTTAGAAAATCGTTTTAACTGATTTAGTTTTCAGGCATAATCACGGCAATAACGAAGATTCAAGCAAATATTTTTTATATATACCTATTTTACGAAAGCAACATTTTTATCGTCTAAAATATTTTTAAGTTCCTTTAAAAGCGGCTCGTTTATATCTACCCATAAATTTCGCGGCGACATCATGCGCCGGCCATCAGACAGCACTAAAATTACCGGAGTATTGCCTTCAAATATATCCATTACCCGCCGCGCACGAAGATATTTTTCGTCATCCATAGAATTTATTTTTAAATATAGACCCGACCTTATCCGCTTTTCAGGAGTTGCCTCAGATTTAGCGGCACTATCTGACTTATCAGCGACTTTGATGGCTTCGTCTATCGCTTCCATGCTTTCGCAGACAAGCTGCACCGGACGGTCCTCACGAACGCTTATTCGCGCGCTTATATATACCGCCGTACCCTCCTGCAGGAGTATGGAACATGCCTGCATAACTTTTGGAAATACTATCATTTCAATGCTGCCGGTGAGGTCCTCTATTGTTGCAAAAGCCATAGTCTGATTAGATTTAGTTGTTTTAAGCCGTATTTCCGTTATAACGCAGGCTATCTTTACAAGGTCATTGTCACCGTGCCGGCTGCCTTCTTTTCCGGATTCTGCAATGTCGCAGAGATTTACGTATTTAAGCCCTTTAATGATATCTGTGTACTGCGCCATCGGATGACCGGATATATAAAGACCCGTAACTTCTTTTTCCATTGCCAGCAGCTCGGTTTTAGGCAGCTCTGCAACATTAGGATAATCATAATCTTCATAAACACTGTCATCCGACCCTTGCGCTATATCAAAAAATCCTATCTGCCCGTCGACGTTTTTGCGCTTCTTGGCAGCTAAATCCTCTAATATTCCCTCAATCGAACGCAGCATCTGCAAACGGTTTAAGCCAAGATTGTCGCAGGCGCCGCTTTTTACCAGGCTTTCAAGAGCACGTCGGTTCATGTCGCCGCCCGATAGCCTTGAGCAGAAATCATAAAACGATTTATATCGGCCGTTTTCTTCGCGTTCTTCTATGAGACGCTCTATAAGCTTATGTCCGAGATTTTTTATCGCCTGAAGCCCAAATACTATATTTTCTCCCGATACGGTAAAGCCAGACATACTTGTCTGAATATCCGGAGGCAGTACCGTTATGCCGAGACGGGCGCATTCAGACATGTACTCAGCCGCCTTGCTTGTATTGTCCATAACGCTGTTAAGAAGCGCCGACATAAACTCATGCGGATAGTGGCATTTCAGATATGCCGTCTGATATGATACAAAAGCGTAGGCTGCAGCGTGAGATTTGTTAAAGGCGTAAGATGCAAAAGATGTCATGTCATCGAATATATCGTTTGCAATCTTTTCATCTATGCCGCGCTTGACAGCGCCGTCAATACCGGGGCCGTCTTCCGACGCCGGCAGGCCATGGAGAAAAATTTCGCGCTCTCTGTCCATAACGTCGTGCTTTTTCTTGGACATGGCTCTTCTGACTATATCGGCGCGGCCAAGTGTGTATCCTGCAAGCTTGCGGAATATTTCCATAACCTGCTCTTGATACACTATGCAGCCGTAAGTGACGTCTAAAATAGGCTTTAGCTGCGGCGTCTTATATTTTATAAGCGATGGGTTATGGCGGTTGCGGATATAAGTTGGTATTGAATCCATAGGCCCCGGACGATAAAGTGAGACAACAGCTATTAAATCCTCAAGCCTGTCCGGCTTCAGCGTACGCAGCACCGAGCGCATACCGGCGGATTCAAACTGGAAAACGCCCAGCGTGTTGCCGGTAGAGAGCATTTCCATCGTCTGACGGTCGTCCAGCGGCGCCTTATCAATGTCAAAATCCGGATTTTTTCTGCGTACCGCATCGGATGCTTCTTTTATAACAGTTAAGGTGCGCAGCCCCAAAAAGTCCATTTTTAGAAGACCAAGCCGCTCAATATCCGTCATTGTATACTGAGTGACAACCGCTTCATCGTTTTTTGCCAGCGGAACATAGGAGGAAACCTCATCCTTTGTTATAACGACGCCGGCAGCATGTGTGGAGGCATGCCGCGGCATGCCCTCAACGCGGCGGGCCATGTCAATAAGCTCTCTTGTCCGCTCATCTGAATTATATAAATTTTTAAGCTCTTTTGACTGCTCCAGCGCCTCATCTATCGTTATATTAAGCTTCATTGGCACAAGCTTTGCGGTACTGTCCGCAACCGAATATGGTATGTCCAGCGCCCTTGCAACGTCGCGTATAGCGCCGCGGGCTGCCATTGTGCCGAATGTTATTATCTGCGCTACATGGTCGGCGCCGTATTTCCTTACGACATAGTCTATTACCTCCTGACGACGGATGTAGCAGAAATCAATGTCAAAGTCAGGCATGCTGACGCGCTCGGGATTGAGAAATCTTTCAAACAGCAGTCCGTATTTTATAGGGTCTATGCCGGTTATGCCAATGCAGTATGCGACAAGGCTCCCAGCACCGGAGCCTCTTCCCGGCCCTACCGGAATTCCCTTGCGTTTGGCGTAGTGAACAAAATCCCACACTATAAGATAGTAGTTGGTATAGCCCATGCTGTTTACCACGCTGAGCTCATAGTCTAGCCGCTCTTTCAGGCTGTCATCGGGATTTTTGCCGTATTTTTCATATAGTCCATCATACGCCATACGGCGCAGATAAGCAAAATTATCCGTCTCTCCATCCACAGTGAAAGCCGGAAGCTTAATATCGCCAAACTCTATGGTCACATTGCACCTGTCGGCAATTTTAGCGGTGTTTTCTATTGCTTCGGCGTCCTGAGGCAGAGCGGCGAGCATCTCATCCTCTGATTTAAGATAGAACTCATCGCTGGCAAATTCAAGACCACCCGCCTCGTTTACCGTTTTATTTGTCTGTATACATATCAGTATCTTCTGTACGCGGTTGTCGTCGGCGTCTATATAATGCACATCATTTGTGGCCACCAAGCTTATGCCGATTTCGCGCGATATACGGCGCAGTCCGTCGTTTACCGTCTGCTGCTCTTTTATGCCATGGTTTTGAAGCTCTAAAAAGTAATTTTCTTTGCCGAAAATCTCGCTAAACTCAAGCGCTGTTTTCTTGGCGCGTTCATAGTCGCCGGATGTAAGGGCGCGCGGCACTTCGCCGGCAAGGCAGGCAGAAAGAGCTATAAGTCCGCCGCTGTACTTCTTCAAAAGCTCCTTATCAACGCGCGGACGGCCGTAAAAGCCTTCTGTAAAGCTCTTAGATACAAGCTGCATAAGGTTTTTATAGCCCTCGTTATTCTCACACAGCAGCACAAGATGATTATGCTCGCTGTCTATTTTTGCTTCCCTGTCGAACCTTGTGCGGGCGGCCACATAAACCTCGCAGCCGATTATAGGCTTTACGCCGTATTTTTTAGCAGCGTCGTAAAAGTCTATTACCCCGTACATAGCACCATGGTCAGTTATTGCAACGGCAGTTTGCCCTCTATCAAGCACAGACTTCATAAGAGGCTCCATGCGGCATACGCCGTCTAAAAGACTGTATTCGGTATGAAGGTGTAAATGAACAAAACTCATAGGGACTCCAGATTTCCTCTTTTTTATTATCAGCATAAATGCTGCTTTTTTGCAATAGAATTGCTACAAAATTATAGCAATTTGCTGTTTTAACAGTTGATGCTACAGCAAATTGCCAAGCACAAAAAATAATATCGGCGTATTATTGACGCCGCATCTGCATCACATATAGCTTTCAAACCATTTTTGATATTTCTATAAGCTTATTTAAACAGCGGCTTAGGCCAGATTTGCTTGTTCCGCATAAATTACACAGCTCATTAAGCGACATATCAGGATGATTCATTCTTAATTTTGCCACAGTCTTAAGAGACTCAGGCAAGATGTCAAGTTGGCCTTTATCATTAAGACGTTTTATAGCATGTATTTGTCTTGCTGCGGCATCGGCAGTCTTTGAAATGTTCGCCGTTTCACAATTAGTAAGCCTGTTTGCCTTGTTACGTATATCTTTATATATTTTAACATTCATTATTTGCAGTGTGGAGTTCTGAGCACCCATCATAGTGAGCAAGTCTTCTATTTGCTCGCTTTCATTTATATATACCGCATATCCGTTTCCGCGTGCTGCAATATTCGCGTTAATATCTACCTCAAATAATACCCTGACCATGTCGGAAGCAAGATTTTTATGCTGTATGCTAAACTCAAGCCGATAATTTTTTTGCGGGTCTGATATACTTCCGCAAACTAAAAACGCCCCTCGGAGAAACGCTGCGTAACAGCACTCATTCTCAAAATTTGCGTAGTTAATTCTTGTGCTTACATCGTTTAATTTATGAGAAAATCGCTCTAAAACCAGAGCTTTGTCTTTAGCGTTTTCAATGATGCATAAATACAGTCCGCCATTTTGTGACTGAGGCGGATAAAGAGCACATTGTATACTGCATATACTTTTTATGGAATCACAGTATTTTTCAGCAATTTCACCGCTTTCAGTGTATAGAGACATTGCCATACCCGAAAAGGCAGAAGCACAGATAAGCATGCCGTAGCATTCGGCAAATTGGCAGCAATTTTTTTTCGGTACCGACATAAGCTCTTTTTTTACACTATGTGAAAAATACTCTTTCATGCTTTTATGTCCTTTATATCATTAGAGATTAATATATTAAGCAGATAATTCCGAATTAACTGCAATTACTTGTCCGCAAATTATGTCCACGGCAATAATCATGCTAGAAAATTCCATGGCGTACATTCGTATGAATGACGCTTACGCCGAAGTACGGCCGACAATTTTAATTTCGCATTCAAGCATAATTCCGGTTGACTTATAAACTGTATTTTTTATTTTTGAAATCAGACGCAGCACGTCGTCACAAGAGGCACCGCCAGCATTGACAATAAAACCCGCATGCTTATCACTCACCTGTGCGCCGCCAATAGCTGTGCCCTTGAGTCCGCAGCTCTCTATAAGTGAACCTGTAAAATTTCCCTCAGGACGCTTAAATGTACTGCCGGCACTTGGCATATAATAAGGTTGCTTTGAGAGCCTTTTCTGCATAAGCTCTTCCATTTTTGCTGTTATATCTACTTTGTTGCCGGGTTTTAGCGCTACCGTCGCAGATAATATTATAAGCCCACTGTCGGTATAGGCGCTTTTTCTATAACCCATTTTAAGTTCTTGTTTAGTATATTCTCCAGTGTGTCCGCTCACTGATATATGGCGACAGGAGATTAATATATCTTTCATTTCGCTGCCGTAGCAGCCGGCATTCATATATACGGCGCCGCCAACGCTTCCCGGTATTCCCCACGCAAACTCGAGCCCTGTAAGCGAATGCTCGGCAGCTGCCTTGCTCAGTGACATTATTTTTACTCCGGCGCCGGCCGTCATTTTTCCGTTTTCAGATACAGAAATGCCTTTCAGTCCCTGAGTTGATATAACTGCCCCTTCAATGCCTAAATCAGACACCAGCATGTTTGTACCGCTGCCAACCACCGTTATAGGTATTTGAAGCTCTTTGCATATATTCAGCGCTTTAATGAGCGAATCTTCTGAGTCTGGCATTATAAAAATATCTGCCGGACCTCCTATGTGAAAGCTGGTATGATTGCACATAGGCTCATTTTCTTTAAAATCGCAGCCTATAGCTGCAAGCTGTAATTTTAGCTCGCTGTATTTATCGCTTTGTTCCATTAATCGCTCCTATATCATTTTGCATGTTAATCATTTGAAAGATTTTCATCCATTATAGCATTATAAATTCTATTAATAATATTTACATTTATATAAATTTATACCATGAATAGAAGATTTATTCTGCAAATCAGAATTGATAGAATGTTTACAGAATAAAATTAGATAGCGGCAAAATCCCTTAAAATATCATTGTTGCTTTTACCCAAATATTGAAAAATATTATAATACAAAACAATAGCTTTGATATATTATTAAAGGCTAATTTTTACCATATAATCTGTAAAGCTCAGCGGCGCCTATAATTCCAGCGTCGTTGCCAAGCTCCGCTATCTTAAGTTTTGTCTGCTTTTGGGCATACATACTGTAACGCTCCGCCCTTACCTGAGCATGTATCGGTTTTAGTATGGTGTCTCCCTCTTTTGATATTCCTCCGCCTATACATACAACTTCAGGTTGGAATATATTTATAACGTTAACTATTCCGCAGCCGACATAGCGCAGATATTTGCGCACGACCTCTTTTCCAGCCTCATCGTTTATGCGCATGGCGTCAAAAGCCGTTTTGCCGTTTACATTTGTGATGTTTCCCTCAACTATGTCCCACATGGCGGATTCCGGATTGCGGCTCATTGCTTCCTTAGTCTGTCTTATAAGGGCAGTGGCGGAAGCATACGCTTCCCAGCAGCCGTAACGGCCGCAGTTACACGGCTCGCCGTCTATATTTATTACCATATGTCCAAGCTCAGCGCCGTCGTAGTTATGACCGCTGTAGATTTTACCGTTAATTATAATTCCGCTGCCAACGCCGGTTCCTAAAGTAATGACAATAAAATCTGTCTTGCCGCGTCCAGCGCCGGCCAAAAACTCGCCATATGCCGCGGCGTTGGCGTCGTTTTCTATGTACACTTCTTTTTTAAGACGCTTGCTTAATTCATCTTTTATTGGGTACATATGGAAATTGAGATTATTTGTTCCCTCTAAAATACCGCTTTCAACATTAACAGCGCCTGGGCAGCCAATACCAACTGACTGTATTTCTGACTCGTCAAGGCCGGATGCCGAAATCGATTCATAATACAGTTCCGCCATATCCGCTACTATTTCATAGTCCTGACGCATGCCTAATGTAGGACGAGATGTTTTACCTATTATTTTATAATCATCATCAACTACGCCTGCGGCCATTTTTGTTCCGCCTAAATCAATTCCTATATTATACATATTCTCCGCCTTTCGAGATTAGCAAGCTGATAATATTTATATCTCCGGCTTGCTTTATTAATGTATATTTTTGCATGCTTTATAATAAATTTATCGTCTGAACTTATAATAGCATTATTATTCATAAGCAGAAAATTCATCTACAGGCTGGTTTTCTTCTTCGGTTTCGGAGTACATGCCAAGCCCTTTGAGCAATTCTTTTGCCGCGTTAAAGCCCATCTTTTTCTGACGATTATTCATAGCCGCCACTTCGATTATAATTGCAAGGTTGCGGCCCGGCTTAACGGGTATCGTTATTGACGGTATATGATTTCCCAATATTTCTGTTGTTTCGCTCTCTATTCCCATTCTATCATATATTTTATTAGGGTCCCACTGCTCAAGATTTATTATTAAATCTATTTTTTCTGTAAGCTTTACCGAGCCCATGCCAAAAATCCTTCTGGCGTTTATTATACCTATGCCGCGTAATTCAATAAAATGCCGAATTTTATCCGGCGCCGAGCCAACAAGCGTTTTTGAGGATACCTTTCTTATTTCCACTGCATCATCCGCAACAAGCCTATGGCCGCGTTTAATCAGCTCTATTGCCGTTTCACTCTTACCGACTCCGCTCTCGCCAAGCAAAAGTATACCCTCGCCGTAAACTTCTACGAAAACGCCATGACGGGTCACCCTTGGTGCTAACTGTACATTAAGAAAAGATATGAGGTCAGACATAAACGCTGACGTCTCATCATTTGTACGAAGCAGCGGCACACCGTATTTTCTTACGGCGTCGCTCAGCTCGCTTTCCGGCTCAATGCCTCTTGATATAATAACCGCCGGAGGACCTGGTTGAAGCAGCTTGCATATCCTGTCAGACCTCTCATCGCTGTCAAAATGAGATATATATGAGGTTTCAGACCGTCCGAGTATTTGAATGCGATTTTTGTTATAATGCTCAAAAAATCCTCCAAGCTCAAGTCCTGGCCGATTTACAGCTGATGATGATATGTAAATCTCAGAGCTGTCCTTTGGAAGATAAAGCGCTTCAAGATTAAAGCTGTCTATAATTCGCTTTAGCGATACAGTAAATGTTCCTTTCAAAGCTTATCACCCATTCCGCCGTTCGGCTTTTTATTTCTAATTATAATATAAAATTCCAGTTAATATTATATATCATACTTTACAATTAATAAAGTAAAAAAATGCACATAATACTTGCTTGATTTTATAATTCTCATGTAAAATGTTCTTGAAATAAATAAGATTAATTTTGTTTTATAAGTCAAATAAGCAGTGGCCAAAACATATCGATTATAGCCTACGATGACTATTTGGCAAGGATTTTTATTCAATTTTAGTAAAAAACGGTCCGCACAAATAATACGGACCGTTTTTTAGGTTTATATAAATTTACTACCGGCGCTTAGGCCATGCTTCAATTATCTTTTCATATCTTTCATAGGCTTTTCCGACAGCGTCGTTCCACGAAAGATAAACATGATTAAGTGCATTATTTCCAATCTCGGTTAACTTTTCTGCTTTAAC
>JAUUSE010000059.1:0-11200 GCA_030842085.1 Bacillota bacterium
ACCATAGAAGAACCTCTTCAATTACATATTTACAGAAAAAGTTTCACACTGCCTGTACTTTATTTAAATGTGTTTCAACACGGTTGGTATTTATTGAAATCTGTTTGCTGCCATTTAGATAGTCGGGGTAATTTGTGTAATTTACTTTGATATCAACGAGGACATTCACATAAAAGCCTTTATATGCATTAATCGAAATCGTATGGGCTTACTAACTCCAAAGCCTGTTCCGACACAGGCAATAAGTCAAACATTACCTCGCAAATCATGCACAGTGCCAATACAATGTTAATTTTCTTTCCTATTTTTAATTACCTATACCGTAATTTAAAAACATATTAGCACATAGAGACAGAAAAAAATAACCTTTTATGTCGAAAATAAAAAATATTTATAATTTATTTATTGTTTTTATTAAAAAAGCTTATAAAAATGGTACTTGTATTATAATTAAAAGATTATTTTGCACATTAAATAATGCAGTACACATATTTGTATACTGCATTATCGTAAATATTAGTTTTATAAGCCTTTAATTAATCGATTATCTTTAATAACTCATCAAAAGTTTTATTTAACACCTTTGAAATGGCAATCAGCTCAATATCCGTTACAAAGCGCTTCCCCGCCTCAATACGCTGAATTGCATTTTTATCAACATCTAAACCTATAAGCTGCAAACGGTCGGCAAGCTCGCGCTGAGATATTCTCAGCGCCTTGCGAAAACGTGCAATATTTGGCCCGCATATATTGTTTTTGCCGTCACTGCTCTTGTTTATAAACATATAATTCCCCAGCTTGACATTTAGTGATTGTCATTTTTTAAATTATATGCTATATTAGTAGCAGATATAACATTCGGTGAATGTCAAACAAGAGGGATAATATGGAAAAAATCAAAAAATATGCCGCAGCTTTATTATCTGTGTTAACGGCGACGCTGTTTTGCTCCTGCGGCGGAGGGACGGCAGTAAGAAATGAAGTTGTCGAGGCATACGACATTGATGCGAATGGGGAAATGCTAATAGTAGAGCTATTTACAAAATTTGACGGCGCCTTTACAAATCTTGCCGAGGCGGAGAAAATTAGCAGCAGTAATTTACACGATTATGCCGATGCCATAATTGACGTCTATTACGATTTTAATCAAGAGTTTGAAAATTACAGGAAAAATCTTAAAGACAAGCTTGCAAAAGAAGAATCAAAAGGAAAATATATGAATATTTTTCTTGAAGATATAGGCTTGTCGATAGGAGCATCATCTTTAGAGGCGAGCAGGACAAATTATATTCGCAGAAAAGAAACGAGCGAAGCTCTTTTTAAAAATACAATTAATTTTATAAATAAAGTATCGCAGTTTTTTTACGGCAAGGATAAACTCCCGGTACCGACCTCGACAGGTTAGCCGATTATAATTCAGTATTAGCGCCGACACCTCGTAAAAACTAAAACACCCGATAAAAACATAGTGGCAATAATGTTATATTACATAAAAAATCCCCTGCAAAAATAGGGAGAGCCGATTTAAGCAAATGCCCCGCGGTCACTGCGCGGATGCGGCGGGCAATTTTGCCCGCCGCATATCGAGATGCATTGCAAAGCAATTGGAGGAACGAATTAAGCGAACAGCCGAAGATGAGTGAGGTCTGTTCACGCCCGGCAAGCAGCAACCTGAGCGTGGCTGAAAAGTCGTATTATGCGTTTTATGCATCTGCGAGGAGCATATGGCTTTGCCCGTAAAATTAAACATCCACCAGCTTTACAGGTGGATGTTTATTAATCTGCAGCATAAATATAACGTCTGGGGCGGATGCTTTTTTTGACTTGGTATACGGCCATGAAGATTTAATTTCATCCGCTGTATTTGGCTAAGCCTGCGAGGCATCGCTTTGAGCCGTTAAGGTGTCTAATACGCTCAGCGCCGTGTCAAACGGCTCGCCAATAATTTTAACGGACACATACGGCCGCTGGCCGGCGCTTACCAGCACACGCCCTTTCATGGCCGACACAAGCCCAGATATTTTTTCCATATCAAGCGTGCGCGGGAAGAAGAGCATGCTTTGACCTTTCTGCACAATTTCAGACATTCCAAGCGCTGCCGCCCGGCTGCGAAGCAGCGATATGTCGATAAGTCCCAGTACGCTTTTCGGCGGGTCGCCAAAGCGGTCTATGAGCTCATCTATTACGTCGTCGGCATCGTCTCTGGTGCGTATATCAGCGATGCGGCGGTATATTGAAAGGCGTTGAGCGTTTGCGGAAATATAATTTTCAGGTATATGCGCCTGTATCTGCATGTCAACGGCGCATTCCTCCTCGGCGGGAGATTTTTGCCCTTTTTCCTCACTTATGGCCTCGTTCAGCAGTTTAACGTACATATCATAACCGACGGATTCCATATGCCCATGCTGCTCGCCGCCGAGAATATTGCCGGCGCCACGTATTTCAAGGTCGCGCATGGCTATTTTAAAGCCGGAGCCGAACTCAGTGTATTCCCTGATAGATTCAAGGCGTTTATAGGCTATATCGGTAAGCGCCTTGCCGCGCCTGAAGGTAAGATAGGCATATGCTCTGCGCGGTGAGCGCCCAACGCGTCCGCGGAGCTGGTGCAGCTGCGACAGGCCCATGTGGTCGGCATCCTCGATTATAAGCGTGTTAACATTCGGAACATCGACGCCTGTTTCAATTATTGTGGTGCATACGAGCACGTCAATCTCATGGTCTAAAAGCCGGCGCCATATATCCGACAGCTCGCTCTCACTCATCCTGCCGTGCGCAGCGGCGACGCGTGCACCGTCAAGCTGGGAAGCGAGACGCACCGCGATTTTGTCAATGGAATCAATCTTGTTATGTATGTAATAGACCTGACCGCCGCGGCGAAGCTCGCGCCTTATGGCGTCCAGCAATATGCCGGAGTCATATTCAAGCACATACGTCTGAACCGGATGCCTGTCCTGCGGCGCCTCTTCTATAACCGACATGTCCCTCAGCCCCGACATCGCCATGTTGAGCGTGCGGGGAATAGGGGTGGCGGAAAGCGTCAGCACGTCCACTGCCGGAAAGCTTTCCTTAAGCTTTTCTTTTTGCGCAACGCCGAAGCGCTGCTCCTCATCTACAATAAGCAAACCGAGGTCCTTAAACACGACGTCCTTAGAAACAAGCCGGTGCGTGCCGACAATAATATCAATCTCGCCGGATTTGACACGCTTTAAAATTTCCTTCTGCTGCTTGGGCGAGCGGAAGCGGGAAAGCAGCTCGACATTTACCGGCATGCCCTGCATGCGCGAAATTATCGTCTGATAATGCTGCAGCGCGAGGATTGTGGTGGGTACTAAAATTGCGCACTGCTTTGAGTCGGCGATACATTTAAATGCGGCGCGCAGTGCAACCTCCGTCTTGCCAAAGCCGACGTCGCCGCACAGCAGACGGTCCATCGGCACCGGACGCTCCATATCCGCCTTTATCTCGGCGGCGCTTCTGAGCTGGTCGTCCGTCTCCTCATACTCGAACCGGCGCTCAAAATCGTTTTGCATATCGGTGTCCTCTGAAAAGGCAAATCCTTTTATATTCATGCGGCTGGCGTACAGCGCCGTGAGTTGCTTTGCCAAATCCTTAACGGCCGACTTAACGCGCCGTTTTGTTTTGGACCATTCAGTGCCGCCGAGGCGGTTTACTTTAACATGTCCATCCTCCGAGCTGGGACCGATATATTTTGACACAAGGTCAAGCTGTGTGACCGGAACATACAACACGTCGCCCTTGGCGTACTTTATTTTGATATAGTCCTTTGTTATGCCGCCGGCGGTCTTTTTCTCAACACCGTCGTAAATGCCTATGCCGTGTGCGGCGTGGACTATGTAATCGCCCTTGTTAATCTCCTCAAGGCTGCTTATGCCCTTTGACGACGAACTCTTCTTACGAAGGGTGCGCCGGGCGGCGTTATATCTGCCTTTGGTGATAAGGCAGAAGCCTCCGCCGGGAAACTCAAACCCACCGGAAAGCCCGCCGGTGGTTACGGTGACCATTCCGCCCTTTACATCATCTGGATTTTTTATAAAGGCGGCAGCTATACCTGCACCGCTTAAATCCGACGCGAGAGCCGCTGCAGCCTTTTCAAGACCGGCAAGCACCACACACGCGCCGCCGCTGCGGAGAACGGGCTGAATGTCCTCTACAAGCGTTTCAAGGCTGCCGTTCCACGGCGGGGACTGACGCAGCGCTATGCTTTGCAAGCCCTTTATATGAACATCATAATTACCCTTGGGGAAGGTGTCTAAAATAATAAGCTTTTGCTTTTCGGCACAGTGCAGAAAAGCATCCCAGCTTAGGGCAAACTCGCAGTATTGCGGCAGTACAACGCCCTCCTCCAGCAGCTGCTGAACGTCCTGTTCAATCTGCCACTGCGATGTGCGGCATCGCTCTTTAAGACCCGTCGATTCACTCGCCGCAATAATTCCGCCGCTGATATAGTCCAGCAGCGTTGCCGGCTTTTTATATGCTACGCCGATAAACCTGTCATAGCTGGCAGGCGGGGCGCCGGCCGATATAAGTTCCATACACTTTTCCAAATTGCGCTTCGCGGGTGCAGCGGCGTCAAGCTTTGAATATATATCACGCAGCCTGTCCGCCAGCTCGTCGTCAGACGCAAAAAGCACCTCTCTTGCGGGGGATATGGTTATTTTACTAAGCTGCTCGGTACGGCGCTGAGTAATAACGTCGAACATGGAGATGGAGTCCACCGCCGTGTCCCACAGTTCTATTCTAACGGGGGAAGAAAGCCCCGGCGTAAAAATGTCGATTATCCCGCCGCGTACGGCAAACTGGCCGGGGCCGTCCACCTGCTCGCATTTTTTATACCCCGCCGATATAAGCTGCGCCGTAAAATACGGTAAATCGATATCGTCGTCGGACTTTACAGTGAACAGGCTCTGCTTAAGCCGCTCCGGCGGCAGCGTATACTGCAGCGCAGCGTCTATTGCGGATATGCACACGTCATAATCGCCGCTTATCATGCGGCAGAGGACGTCAAGACGTGCGTGCTCATACTCGTGCGACGAACCGGATATATCGTGAAAAATAAAATCCCTTGCAGGATAAAGCAGCACCCTTAGCCCGAGCGCCTCAATATCCTCCTTAAGAGCTGCGGCGTCTGATTCTGTAGGAGTAAGCAGCAGCCCCTTTTGACGGCAGTCCTTAAGCAGAGCAGCAAAAAGCACTGCCTTGTGTATATGCGACACGCCGGTGACGGCCATTGGAAAAGCGCCGCTGCAGACCAACTGCCTAAGCGCCGTATATTCCGGCAAAGTATTAAGCTTGTTAAAAATAAATTGCATTGTTACCACCGTTTTAGACATGCGACTGCAAATATTCAAAATCACAGTTTTTGCCAATTAAACTGACTTTTCTCATATAGTAATTATTCCGCTTGCATAAGAAGCATATATATCGTACGCTGATATTTATACAGATAAAAATTACTTGCCGTCGCTGTAATTTTCGCCGCACGGCTTTAATAATAAAAATGCCGAAGAAAGCGATAAAAATTCTGCTGTAGATTTTAATTAGCAAGTAAAGTATTTAAAATTTTCTCTCATAAAATAGATATAACAAATCGACGGCGGAAGAGTTTAGTTTATCTAAAGCTCCGTTAGTCTATTAGATAATCGTAAAAAGCGCCTTTAAAGCGCCGGCAAAGGTATGAAGACAATATATGCCGGCAAAAAATCAGTTATAAAGATTCATAGCTTTATCAATTTCACCGTTTACCATAAGCTTTAAGGCGCTGCATGCATTGTCAATAGCTGTGTTTAACAAAGCCTGCTCTTCTTTAGAGAATTTACCGAGCACATGCTTAACCAAGTCATAGTCGGGGCTTGGCTTATTGCCTACGCCTACCTTTATGCGTGGATAATCGGTCGTGCCGGTCAGCTCGAATATGCTTTTTAGCCCGTTGTGGCCGCCGGCGGAGCCGTTCCGCCTAATTCGTATTCTGCCTACGTCCAAAGATATGTCATCAGATATTATAATAATATTAGGTGCGGATATTTTGTAGAAAGAAGAGATGTCCCTTATACTTTCGCCGGAATTATTCATAAAAGTAAGCGGCTTTACAAGCATGCATCTGTGTCCAGATATTTCACCGTCCCCTATAAGCGCATGAAACTTATTTTTGCTTATCTGCACGCCAAGCTCTTTTGCAAGAGCATCGATAACCATAAAGCCGGCATTGTGGCGGGTGTTATCATATTTTGGACCGGGATTTCCTAACCCCGCTATAATGAAGTCATATTTTCCCTTTTTAAATATATTAAACATATTTTCCTCCCAGGCTGAGCCTGGACGCAATTCTCTTTAAGACTCAGCGATTATTTATTTCAAGATGCACGAAAGTGTGCTTATGTGCTGTTTGTACTTAGTTGGGCTAAGCCTGGACGCAATCCGCTTTAAGACTCAGCGAATATTTATTTCAAGATGCACGGAAGAGTACCTGCTTTGCGGCACATTTCCTCAGGCCGAGCTGAAATACAATCACTTAAAAGATAAATTCGGCCAAAGTGTCGCCATAAGCTTTCATACATAACAAGTATTGATAATTACACGGCTTAATAAAAACATCTCGATTTGCCGCATAAAATTTATTTTTGGCGGCAATCTTTAATTAGATTATGCTGCCCTAAACATATTCCAAAAATTCATGTATACAACACACAACGGGCGGGGAAAAGTTTCCCCACCCTATGATAAATCAAAAATTGTGCGTATATTGTCATAAAACCAAAGCATTAAAAGACAATTGTTAAAACAGTATGTCCCAGAGCTATGTATATAAAGAATGCACTTAACTAAACATTGTGCTTACAGGCTTGTTCTCATAAATGCGCTCAATAGCCTCAGCAAAGTACGGAGCTACCTGTAAAACATTAATCTTATCTATAAGTTTTTCCGGCGGAAGCATAATTGTGTCGAGCAACACGACCTTGCTTATATAGCTGTCGGTAATACGCTGAAGCGCCGGGCCGGAAAG
The DNA here is from genome assembly GCA_030842085.1 of Bacillota bacterium. Taxonomy (GTDB): domain Bacteria; phylum Bacillota; class Clostridia; order Oscillospirales; family Acutalibacteraceae; genus Timburyella. Next base: position 7,022 of record JAUUSE010000059.1, read on the forward strand.
CACGCCGTGAGTAGCGCAGGCCATAACCTCAGTAGCACCGCCGACCTCTATAATAGCTTTCGCTGCATTGCAGAGAGTACCGGCCGTGTCTATAAGCTCGTCAACAAGAACAACCTTTTTGCCCTTAACATCGCCTATAATATTCATAACCTCGCTGACATTTGCCTTAGGACGGCGCTTGTCGACAATGGCGATAGGAGTATCTGTCTCTATAAAATGCGCAAAATTGCGGGCGCGCTTAATGGCTCCCATATCCGGAGAAACTACTACATACTGAGAGCAGTCGTCATATGTGTTTTTATAATAGTTTGCAAGAATAGGCGCGCCGAGCAGATGGTCGACAGGAATATTGAAAAATCCCTGTATCTGTGATGCGTGCAAATCCATAGTAAGTACTCTATCTGCGCCGGCGGCAGTTATAAGGTCGGCTACTAACTTAGCAGAGATTGGATCCCTAGCTTTTGCCTTTCTGTCCTGCCTTGCATAGCCGAAATACGGCATAACTGCTGTAATACGACCGGCAGACGCACGTTTCATGGCGTCTATCATTATAAGCAGTTCCATCAGATTGTCATTGACCGGGTCACAGGTGGACTGTACAATAAATACGTCAGAACCTCTGACCGACTCGCCTATAGAAATGCTTATTTCACCGTCGGAGAATTTAGAAACTTCAGCATCGCCAAGAGTAAGGCCCAGTGTTTCCGCTATCTGCTTTGCCACCGGACGATTTGAATTGCAGGAAAATATTTTAATATCCTTCCTCTGAAAACTCATTAATACGCCCCCAATTTAATTCCATATACCTTTTAATATTATGCCATAAAACGATATTTTTTCAAGATAAAAAAACAAAAAGTAAAAAATAAATTTATATTTTGTATATAAAGGTCGTTAATACTGGTTTATTATACTGATTTTTGGTATAATATACGTAAATTAACAGGCTGAGCGCCTCAAAATTCGCAGGCGGTCTGATAAAAATTAATTGTGTTGCGTACATCGGAAAGCCTGACGCAACTTTGAAAGGCAGATATAAATGGATAAACTTAGAATAGAAATGGCTGTAAGGGAGATACTTTTGGCAATAGGGGAAAACCCGGACAGAGAGGGGCTCAAAGAGACTCCGCGGCGTGTAGCCAACATGTATGAGGAAATATTTGCGGGACTTGAGGAAGACCCGCAAACGCACGTCAAAATATTTAATGAAGAATCTCCTGACGAAATGGTAGTGGTACGGGATATACCATTTTATTCAATGTGCGAGCATCATTTACTTCCCTTTATAGGCAGGGCGCATATTGCATATATACCAAAAGACGGAAAGATTATAGGATTATCTAAACTGGCGAGAATAGTAGGCTCTTTTGCCAAGCGCCCGCAGCTGCAGGAGAGACTTACCTCACAGGTGGCGGACTTTTTAGAAAAAGTGCTGCAGCCGAGGGGAGTTGCGGTAGTAGTTGAAGCGGAACATCTTTGTATGTCTATGCGCGGCGCCCGCGCTGCCGGCGCACTGACTAAGACATCGGCGTTAAGAGGCGGAATGAAATCTGACGCCCGCACCCGAAACGAGGTTATGAAACTGCTTTCGTGATATGTGCAATTCCGCCGCTTTTGATAGAAGAGATTAAAATCTTAAGCCAATACAGATTAAATCAAAACCCTTAGTAAAATAGTGGCATGCACAGCCCACGAGGGGCAAGCACTTGCTGACCGTTAGAAAGGGTACTGATTATCATTGCATCGCTCGCCCGGCGGCTGGTAAGTTAGTCATATTTCTCTCTGTTTGGACTTATAGCGTTTCTTAGGCTTTTGTATATTTCCTCTTATGAAATTTTCTCTTGGGGGAAAACAGATCTACTTCTTTGACCTTACCATCAGTTTCCACTAATTTTTTCCAAGCTTTTTTCTACCCACGGCAGAACCGTTGACTTTGTTATGCTCAAAGCGACAACAAAAAGCAGGCATTGAAAATCAAAGGCCTGCTTTTTGGCTTTTATTGGGCATTAAAGATTATGAATTCTTCTTTTTCCTGCTTTTGAAAACAGCTACGCATACTATGACAATTACTGCTGCAGCGACCACGGCGCATATGCATATAATTAATACCGTATAGTCTGCAGGGAAAAGGGTTTCGGCGGTTATACTCTCATATGTATGCAGATTTTCATTTTTTGACCATGTGGGATAATTAGTGGTTATGCTGGTTACGCCGTTTTTGGCAAGCATAACTAAATCATCTTCATTGCTGATAGTCCATGCCTGCATAAGTATTCCGCGGTGAGCCGCCGCCTTTACAAAGTCGGCATTGTGAATTATATTTTCGTCGCCCGTACCGTAAATATAGTCAGCGGTGGCAGCTAAGCCGCCAAGAGAATCCATAACGATTTTTAAATTTTCATTTACTGACAGCGAAGCACTATACTTAGGACTAGTAAGATATCCTGTGCCGCAGTAGGGAGCAAATTCATTTACATATTCAAGGCAGTTGCCGCCGAAAGAAATAAAGAATACCTGCTGCTCTACTTCCATATCTTCCATAAGCTTTACTATAGCTTTAGTTGCTTCCCTACGGGTATCCTTAATTTCAAGGAAAGTAATAATGTCAGGATTTTTCTGAAGCAGCTCAAACAGCCATTCCAGCTTGCAGAACTGCTCACTGTCAAATGCACCCTGGGCTTTAAGAGTATACTGGCTGAGTTCATCCCACGTATATCTTGTTATTAAGCCTTTGGCTGTCGTGTCGGTGGTGTAGCCGTCTAATGAGCCGTTGTGATTGCAGATAAGTGAACCATCGGCCAGCATCCACACATCAGTTTCTATCGCGTCGCCGCCAAGGCTTATGGTCTTTTCATAGCTTGCGAGCGAATTTTCAGGCGCAGCAGTAGGAGCGCCTCTGTGTCCTACTATAAATGACTTGCGGATTGATACCGGCTCTTCATCTTTAACCTTGCCGTAAAGGTTATAGGCCGTATTAAAATTTTCAACTGTTACGCCGTTTGCGCCGCAGTCAACGGCGTCAAAAACACGCTGCTTGTCGCTGTCAACACCGGAGTCGAGCCATACAGCTATGCCGCGCAGCTGTAGGTATTCAGCATCATCTCTGCTGAGAGCTTCGTCCTGAGAAATTATCGCTATAGTCGCGTTGCCAATGTGAGTGTCGAGAGCAATCTGGGACGCACTATTTTCCTCTGAAACGGCGCCGGCAAGATATGCATAGCGTATTGCACAGGGTTCTATGCCATGCGCCGCCAGCAAAACATCTGTATTATCAGACGCCAGCATAACGTCGTACATTTCGTTTTCAACAACATAATTTGCAAAAGCTTCTGCGGTAACAGAGTCAGATGTAGTAAACATCGGAATAACAGCGGTCGCACATGCGTCAAATATCTGAGCGATTGTGTATGAAGTATCGCCTACAGATACGTTTAGACTTGAATCTGCAATTTCAAACGATGCCACTTGAGTGCGCTTGCCGTCGGTATTGAGTGAGTTAAGCTTTTTTTCCGTATCAATTTTTGTGATAACTGTGGGCGGAGCTATAATCGACGTCTCCGGCTCATAAACCTCTTTCATCTGATAGGATGCACTGCTGCCCTCAGCGCTTAATAAAGCTGCGGCAGGAGCACTGCCAAGAGCCGAGGCGGCTATAGCAAACGACATAAACAGTCCTAAAAAGCATTTAAATATTTTTAACATTAACACGCCTTCTTTCTTGTTATATTTACATAAAATTTATTCTAATAAATAAATTAAAAATGAAAAATATTTATTATAATAACACAAAGTAAAAAAATTTACAAGCATTTTACATTTCTTTTACAAGAATACATCGAAAATAGGTCATAGATTCTTGTTGTTTATGTTGCAGTTTAATGGGGTGTATATTATAATACTGCTGTATATATTCAGATATGCCTGACTAATAATAAATAAATGGCTGTATTAAGTTTTGCAGTATAGAAAGGGGAATAATATGCGCCTGCTGGTAAGGGATATAGAAAAGTCGTTTGCATCAAAGCATGTGCTTAAGGGCGTGAATTTTGAATGCGAGAGCGGAGCCGCACTTGGACTTTTAGGGCGAAACGGCGCCGGCAAAACGACAATAATAAGGATAATAATGGGTGTGTTTATCCTGCTGGAAGGGCTGGTTTATGGCTTTGGGTTCTGGTGGCT
>JAUUSE010000060.1:0-11138 GCA_030842085.1 Bacillota bacterium
CCAGCAGCACAAACAGAATAACTATAAGCAGCGCACCAATAAATCCGACTTCTTCACAGACGATGGCAAATATAAAGTCGTTCTGCGGCTCCGGCACCCATAAAAACTTTTGTATGGAGTTGCCAAGGCCTCTGCCCCAAAATCCGCCGGAGCCTATGGCGTAAAGCGACTGCAGCGTCTGGAAGCCAAGGCCCATCGGATCCTGCTCAGGATGCAGCCAATAGGTTATGCGGTCGCTGCCGTAGTCGACTATTCCTGTAACAATCGCCAAAATTCCCAGACCGATGCCGGCTATAGCAGCTATTCCGACGTATTTCAGCTTTATGCCGCCGACTATCATCAGCACGACGCCCATCATACCTATAAGCAGTGTAGCCGAAAGATGCGTTTCTACCACGACCAGTCCGCATACTATTAAAAGCAGTATTCCTAAAAACAGTATGCCGAAAGTAAACTTTTTCATCTGGTCGTAGTTTTTGGATATAAGATGCGCAAATAAAAGAACTATTGCAAATTTTGCAATCTCCGACGGCTGAAAGTTTATAGGCCCTACGACAATCCACCTGTGAAAGTCGCCTACAGTCGGCGGAAGTATAAGCACTATTATAAGCAGCAGCACGGAAAGCACATACAGCGGCCATGCGGCTTTTCTGTATATGTGGTAATCAATCCGCGATACAAAATACATTATAACAAGCCCTGCAAGCGCAAAAACAGCCTGCCGCGTTATAAAATGATAGCTGTTCCCGTAGTAAGTGTAGGCATAGACATAGCTGGCAGAAAAGAGCATAATAAGTCCAATAGTAAGCAGTATTACGACCAGCGTGAAAAATGTTATGTCCATTTTGCCGGTCTCGAAAAGCTTAAACCTGCGCTTGGACGGCTGGCGGCTGGGCCTGCTTATATTTCTTTTTCCGTCCAATGCCATATCTATTACCTCTCTTAATATAATCAATTCTTTATATTTTTTTATGTTTGTAAATTATTCTGCCGCAAAATTAAAAGTATTATCCGCAAATAAATATACATTCATTATACTTATTATCTTGCACCGAGTATATAGAGCAAAAACGCTATAAGCGAGCCGATAACGGTTATCATCGAAAAGACCAGCACTATTTTATTTTCGCTCCAGCCGGACAGTTCAAAATGATGATGTATAGGACTCATTTTAAAAAGGCGCTTTTTTGTACGCTTATAATATGTCACCTGAATTACTACCGACATTGCCTCTACAAGATATATTATTCCGCTTAAAAACAGCAGTATTGGATATCCTGAGCCAAACGACAGCGCAACTACCATTCCGCCCAAAAACATTGAGCCGGTATCCCCCATAAATACCTTTGCGGGATTCATATTCCACACCAAAAATCCGACGCAGCCGCCGGCCAGCGCCGCCGAAAGCATGTTAAAGCCATACCTTGACTGGAATATTGACAAAACCATAAAAAATACCGCCACTACAAAGGTCACGGAAGATGCAAGCCCGTCAATTCCGTCCGTCAGATTAACGGCGTTGACAAAGCCATATATAAATATTAAAGCTATCGGCCAGAAGATGAGTCCTATTCCCGATGAAACGTCTAACGTGCCGATAAACGGAATTTTCGTATAAGTCATGCCGCCCATATAAATAGAAATTAAATATGCTACGGCCACTATAAGCTGAAGCATTGTTTTCTGCCTTGCGCTCAGCCCCAAATTACGCTTTTTGACTACCTTTATATAGTCGTCTATAAAGCCTATGGCGCCCATGCCAAGCGCCAGGCCCATACCGGAGATAAGAGGAATTATATTTTCAGACGCAGAGGATTCATTCATAAGTCCCGCGGCATTTATAATAGGCGCTATGGCAAAGGCAGCCGCCACGGCAATTATTATGCCGATTATGAACATAATGCCGCCCATCGTCGGGATGCCCTGCTTCTTCTTATGCCACTTGGGGCCTATTTCGAGAATAGTCTGCCCATATTTAAGCTTTCTTAAAATTGGAATTACAATTTTCCCTGAAAGCGCTGTCGCTACAAATGCAATCAGCGCCGCCGCTACGGGAATCATGCCGTCCATATTTTCCACCTCTCCGTTTTAAACGAAATTTCACACCGCTCATTTAAGCGCCGCTCAGGACTTTTCCAAAGACAAATCGGCAACTTCTAAATAACTCTGCTGTGGTTCGTTTTCCCAAATTTATATGATATATCTATATGAATATATATGTCAATTTGCATTTTTGTCAAATATAAATTCACAAAACGCGTTGAAGTTTAGATATTGCCTAAAGCTTTTGCTACCTCTTTGCGCTCGTCCAGCTCTATTATCTTATTATTTTTAAGTATCTGATATGTCTCATGGCCCTTGCCGGCAAGTAAAATTATATCGTCTTTCTGTGCATTATTTACCGCGTAATTGATGGCCTCTATCCTGTCCTCAACAACCGCATACGGCGTACTGCAGCCTTCAAGCCCTGCCAGTATATCCTTAATTATATCTCCCGGTTCCTCGTTTCGGGGGTTATCAGACGTTATTATGAGAAAATCTGAGTTCTCAGCCGCCGTTTTGGCCATTTTAGGACGTTTTCCCTTATCCCTGTTTCCGCCGCAGCCAAACAGCGTAACAAGCCTTCCAGATTTTATGCCGCAGAGGGCTTTGCATACATTTTCCAATGCATCGGGGGTGTGCGCATAATCTATTATTACCGTAAAGTCGCGTCCCGTAGGCACTATTTCCATGCGCCCCTTTACGCCGCCTATCTGCGATATTGATTTTGCGGCACTGTCCGCAGGTATTCCGGCTATATATGCGCTTGCCGCAGCCGCCAAGGAATTATATACTGAAAATCTGCCCGGCAGATTAGCCGCAATATGATTTGATTTTCCCTCATGTATGAGGTCGTAGCTTACGCCGTCGGCCCTTATCTCTACATTCTCAGCTTTAAAATCGGCCGCTGTATTATTTAAAGAATATGTTTGTACATTACACTTTATTCCACCGATAAGCTCATCGGCCTTCGGGTCGTCTTTATTTATTATAGCGGTATCACACATAGAAAAAAGCATTTTTTTGGCGGCAAAATAATTTTCTAATGTTCCGTGATAATCCAAATGGTCCTGCGTAAAGTTTGTAAAAATTGCCTGAGCAAATTTAAGTCCGTAAACCCTCTGCTGGTCAAGGGCTTGAGAGGAGACCTCCATAACCGCATATTCGCAGCCGGATTTAAGCATAAGCGAAAACAGAGAATTAAGTTCATATGGGTCGGGCGTGGTATATTTAGCCGGCAGCACCCTGTCGCCTATCATATTTTGAATAGTGCCTATAAGTCCGCTCTTTTTGCCCGATTTTTCAAGTATCTGCTTAATTAGGAAAGTTACCGTAGTTTTGCCGTTTGTGCCGGTAACGCCGATAAGCTTCAGTTTATCCGCCGGACGTCCAAAATAGTTTGCGCACATTTCAGCATATGCCTTTCTTGTGTCCTCAACTATTATCTGAGAAGCCAAGCCGGTATCATGCTCGGCAACTATTGCGGCGGCGCCCATATCAGCCGCTTGACGCGCAAAGGCATGCCCGTCTGATGTGCGCCCCTTTATGCATACAAATACGTTTCCCGGCTTTACGTTTCGAGAGTCGGATGTTATTCCTGTTATTTCTTTTTGCGACAGCTCTCCCGCTTTAATTATATCGCCTAATTTCATGCTGCTTTGCCCCTTTTGATATACTGCAAATAATATCCGCTGCGGCCGGCCTCTGCTTTTTGTGCAGACTTAATTAAAACTATAATTTTTAAAATCAATACCCATTTTCCTGCCGCACACGATTATGCCGTTTTTATAATTCAACGCCGATAAAAACGCCGCGCCAAGCTTTTTCAGCAGATGCCAGATATCGGCGCCGATAAATTTTCTGCCAAACTACATATTAATCGCTTGAGTCATTGTGGCGGAAGTAAACGGTAATCGTAGTGCCCGCCTCTACCTTCGTGCCGGATTCAACACTCTGCTGGTAAGCTAAAAGCTGACTGCCGGATACCCCGGTACCGCTGTATTTAACGTTTATCTTCGCCTTTGCCGCCGCGTTGTTCACCTGCGCCGGCGTCATGTTTATGAAGTTTGGCACCTCTGTCATGCTCTGCTCAAGCGGGTCGCCGGTATATATTACAACTGTGCCGCCCTTTGAAATTGACTGCTGCCCCGCCGGCACCTGTTTCTGCACCGTATCTCCGTCGCCTATGACGGTAGCATTAAGTCCGGCGGCTTTTATCGCATTTTCAGCCTCTGTTACCGATTTACCCTGTACGTCCGGCACCTTTATGTCCATCTCTGCCAGCTCTTCTTCAGTATAAACCGCCTCAATATCCATGTACGGCAGCACTTCTTCAAATATCTGGCCGACAACCGGAGCCGCAATCGCACTGCCGTAATAGTTTGCTACGTTTGCCTCATCCAGCAGGACTATAATGGCTATTTCCGGGTCGTCTGCCGGCGCAATGCCGCAGAATGATGATATATACTTGGTAATAGAACCGTCTTCATTTTTAAGATTTTGTTTCTGAGACGTACCTGTCTTTCCGCCCACGCGGTAGCCCGCAACATAAGCATTTTTACCAGAGCCGTTTGTAACTACATTCTCAAGTAGTTCTCTCATAAACAGAGAGGTCTCTTCCGATATAACCTGCCGTTTTACTTCCGGCTCTATATTCTCAACCACATTCCCGTCGGAGTCGATAATCTGCTTTACTACATGCGGCTGAACAAGATACCCGCCGTTTACCGCCGCCGCAATCGCTGTGATAAGCTGTATCGGCGTGAGGTTTATGGTCTGGCCGAAGGACTCTGACGCAAGTTCAACCGGACCCATCTGTTCGGCGGTGTAATATATCGACATTTCTTCGCCCGGAAGATCTATGCCGGTTTTTTCCGTCAGGCCGTAAGCCTTGAAATATTTGAAGAAAGTTTCTGAGCCAAGTCCCTGACCCATCAAAATAAACGCCGGGTTGCAGGAGTTTTGGAAAACCTCCATTAAATTCTGATGCCCGTGCCCGCTTCTCTTATGGCACTTAAATATGGTATCGGCAATTTTTATGCTGCCGGAGCAGTCAAAAGTAGAGTTGGCGTTTACCACGCCCTCTTCAATGGCGGCAGAGCCTGTTACAATCTTAAATACCGAGCCGGGATAATAGACCTCTGTTATGGCTTTGTTTCTCCACTGCTTATACTGAGCTTCGGATATCGCCTTGCTCTTTTCCTCGCCTGTGAGGGTTTCAATGCGCGCCGCTTCCTCCGCATCGTATATTGTAAAAGGCTCATTTGGGTTAAAATCCGGTTTGGTGGCCATTGCGAGTATCTCGCCGGTATTGACGTTCATGGCAATAGCACAGCCGCGCTGCTGGACATTATTGTCAATTACCGCTTTAGACAGTGCATTTTCCACATAGTACTGTATCGTCGAATCAATAGTGAGCACTAAGGAGTTGCCCTCCTGCGCCTCAATAATCTTCTGATATGTAAAGGGCATATCCTCACCCTTAGCATTTTTGGAGGCGATAATGCGGCCGCTTACGCCCTGCAGCACGCTGTCATACTGGCTTTCAAGCCCGTAAAGGCCCTGATTTTCAGAGCCGACAAATCCCAGCACCGCCGATGCGAGATTATCGTTTGGATAATATCTCTTGGTAGTTTCGCTTATGCCTATTGTCGAGCCCAAGCCATGCTCGGAAATATATGCGCGCACCTCGTCGGTCTGAGGCTTCTCCACCTGCCGCTTTATAATCTCGTACTGATTATTTTTAAGGGTTTTTTCGCGTATTGTCTCGGCGTCTATTCCAAGTATTTCAGAAAGTCCGTTTACTACCAAATCGCGCTCTTCATCGTTTGCAATATCGTTTGGGGAAATATATATGGTCCATGCAGTGCTCGATGTGGCAAGATAGTTCATGTTGCGATCGTAAATTGCGCCGCGCTTCGGTTCTATGGTTATGTCCTTAAGCTGCTGTGAAAGCGCTTTTGCCTGATATTCTTCGGCATCCACCACCATAAGCCCGAAAAGGCGTACTCCTACTGTGCCGAACGCTACAACGCACACGGCAACCATTATGGCTAATATTCTTTTCCACATTTCCTTTGTAGGACCCTTTGCCATTTTATTACCACCCTTGTAAATTTACATTTAATATTATCATTAAATTCTATTTATGATACTGGAAAATAATTACACTTATATACTCCAACACGAGAGCCAAAACTTCTATGTTTTAACTCTCGTGTTATATTTTTATTGTAATGCAAAAACTTGTTGTATTTTTAACCCTAATTATTATCTGCCGTTTGCGTTCCTCCCGCAGTATCAGCAGTGCCGGCAGCATCAGTATTTTCGCTCGATTCGACCGTTTCACCGCCGTTTACCCTCACATAATTCACCTGCGCAGCGTCAACTTTCTGCATGCCGAGCGCCGTCGCCTGCTCTTCAATATTGGCTATTGACATTTTATTTTCAAGTTCCATTCTCAAACGGTTTTCCTCGCTTTTAAGAAGCTCTGCCTGAGACTTAAGCTCCCCTAATTCGCGGCTTGCATCGGTAACCTCTATTCTTAGATATATCATAGCGCATACCATTGCAACTATCATCATTGACACAGCCACCGTGCTCACCCGCGCCATAACCGCCGAAGATGCGGCCTTGCGGCGCTGCTGCTCCTGCCGGCTTTTTTGCGCCGGAGTATCAGAAATCTTTATGACCTTGCCTTTCTTGCTTTCCTTGTCTTCCTTGCGCTTGGGCATAAACATATCAAAGTCATAGGCTGACGATGTATTATATTGTCCGTAATTTCTGCGGGAAGTGCTCACATTTAATCCTACTTTCCGATTATAGTTTTATTATTGTGCGCAATTTTGCGCTGCGGCTGCGGTTATTGCTCTCGGTTTCCTCTTTTGCGGGTATTAACGGCTTTTTATAAAGCAACCGCCCCTTTGGCGTGTTTTTGCACACGCATACCGGAAAATCCTTGGGGCATGTGCAGCCTTGGCACAGAGATGCAAAATACTGCTTTACTATCCTGTCTTCAATAGAGTGAAAGGTTATTACCGAAAGTCTTCCGCCGCTTTTAAGCAGCTCAAAGGCTTTTGCAAGGCCTGTCTCAAGATGATAAAGCTCTTCGTTTACCGCTATTCTTATGGCCTGAAATGTTTTTCGCGCCGGATGATGATTTTTCCTGTAAGCCGCCGGTACGGCTGAAGCTATAATGTCACTCAGTTGGCCAGTGGTCTCTATTTTCATTTCCTGCCGCGCCTTGACTATAGCGGAGGCTATGCGACGACCGTACTTCTCATCGGCGTATTTATACAGCATGTCGGCTATTTCCTGCTCACTGCAATTATTTACAATGTCCGCAGCAGATTTTCCCTGCTTGTCCATCCTCATGTCAAGCGGCGCATCTGCGTGATATGAAAAGCCGCGCTCTGCTTCATCAAGCTGAAACGACGATACGCCAAGGTCCATAAGCACGCCGTCTACTTCATCTATGTTAAGCTGTTTTACAGCCTCATCAATTTGCGAGTAATTTACATTTATAACCGTTGCATTGCTGAAAGTCTCAAGTCGTTTGCGAGCCGCCTGTACGGCGTCGGGGTCGCGGTCAAGACATATGAGCTTTCCGCTGTGTGTATTTCTTTTATCGAACGCATCAGCCGCATCGCTTTTCTCAAATATATCGGCCTCAGCGGATGAAGACTCAGCTTCGTGCAGCCGTCTGGCTATTTCGAAAGAGTGTCCTCCCCCGCCGGCCGTAGCGTCGACATATATTCCGCCCGGCTTTATGTTCAGTGATTTTACCGCTTCATAAAGCATTACCGATTTATGATTAAATTCCATATATCTTCACCGAAATTTAAGTTTTGTATCCGCTTAGCTCTCTAATTAATCGTCTGTGAGCAGCCGCCGTTAATATCGGATGTTTATTCATGCAGCATTTTCTCCATGCGGATTTGAAAAATTGCATCCGACATTAGTATCCACACCGAAAAAGCTGACAATTTTGACCGAGAACTCAAAAATCCGTCGTGATAAAAGCGCTTAAATCAGATTAATTAAAATGCATGTTTTGCGCCGATATGTTTGAGGCTTTAGAAATCAATCTCTTCAAGAATATCCATAACCACATCGGAGGATATTTCCATGTTTTCTTTCTCCCAGTTTTCCTTGTTCCATATCTCTATGGTGGCGCCGGTGCCGACAATTACCGCCGAGTCGGTAAGCTCAGCGTATTGACGCAGCGCCAGCGGAAGCAGTATCCTGCCCTGCGCGTCGCACTCAAGCTCCGCGGCTCCGGAGTAAAGAAACCTTTTAAGCTTCTGTGATTTAGCATATGGCTGTGCCGATATCTTTTCCTCGAGCTTCGACCACTCGCTTTGCGTATATATGAAAAGGCAGTGTTTGCGCTCAAGTCCTTGAGCTACTATAAAGCTGTCTCCCATGCTCTCTTTGAACTTTGCGGGAATAAACATTCTGCCTTTTTTGTCTATGTTATGCTCGTATTGTCCAATAAAGATTGTCGGCACCCCCTTTTCTATTATTTTAAACCACTTTAACCCACTTAACTCCACTTTGCTCCACTTTTTGTTTATTATAAAGCCTCTGCGCAATAAATTCAATAGTTAACATAAATATTATTTCATCTTTTTTTGAAAAATTGTGCAAAGCAAAAGGGCCAAACACAAGATGTTGTGTTTGGCCCTTTTCCGACATATTTATATATTTATTTTTACATAATATCAACTTATAAATCAAATGTCCTTTATATTCGCGTTCATTTGCAAATAATGAATAAATTGCGATTTAAAATACCGATAAACTGCGTTTTTTAAAGCGACAAAATTAACTTTACATAATAGCATACAGTTATTGAACACGGCGTATTTAAAATAACGCGGACATATTTGTCATTTCACTTCAGTTTGCCGCTTATATGCATATACTTTAGCGATTTCACCGCTAATTTTTCATTTAAAACTCTATTAAAATATATATGATATAAAAGCGGAAGCAATAGTTAAATTCAGCCGATTTCAGAAGCAAAAGCAAGCAGGCAGAGCTATATCAGCTGCAAATCAGTATTTATAAAATCGGCGACGCCGTCGTTTTCGTTGCTTTTGCAGATATAATCGGCCACGTTTTTAAGGGCGGGGTCAGCATTTTCCATGGCTATTCCAATTCCGCAGGATTTAAGCATGCCGATATCGTTTATGTAATCTCCAAACACGGCAATATCTTTCATATCAATGCCGTATTTTGACGCCAATACCTTTATCGCATTCTCTTTTGTCGCGCCCTTGCGGAGCACAATGCATACTCCTTTCTCAACGTCCTCAATATAAAACCCGTCGGGAATAATTCTTTCAAAAACCTCGCGCGACTCAGGCGATGGCAGTGCGACGACTATCTTTTCCGCCGTCTGCTTCGGCGCCGATTTAAAGTCAGTATAGATATACGTCCGGCCCGGCCAGTATCTTGTAACATCAAAATTTGCAAACATGTCGTCTTCAATCTCAATAGCTATTTTTATGTCCGGAATTTCACTCAGCGACTGTGAGAGCACCTTTCCCATAGTGTCAATATCAAGCCCCGTACGATATATTACTTTTCCCTTGTCCATCACAACACAGCCGTTGTGGACAACCGCTCCCTCAGCGCCTATTGCGTCGGCATATATTTTCGAGTAGCACCATGATCTGCCGGTCGCTATTGCCGTCTTTATATTTTTCTCCTTAAGCTTTGCAAAAACCTCTTTTGTAAATAGTGATATTTCATTCCTCGATTTAAGCAGCGTGCCGTCAAGGTCGGTTATAATCATTTTTATTCGTGATAAAATTCCCATACACATTCTCCTATAAAGTTTTAACTGTATATCGTTTTCACTCTGAAAAAGCCGCGTCTCATATACGAGTACGGCTGTTAAAATCCGCAGGTCAATGCCGCCGGCTGCGCAGCAGATAATGCTTAAAACTACCCGTCGGCATCAAAATAAAGTCATAAAAAACTATACTGCAAATATTTTTGACCGGATTTCCAATATCTTTTCAAAAGGCTTGCTGACAGCGCATACATCAATAATGCAATAAGTATATGTACAACCAAAAACATGTTGTGCATAAAATACACCGTACTCTGCGCCGCATTATATTACACTATATTGCAAATAAAGACGCCTGTTATTCCCGCCAATAACTGCTGCTTAGCTGTTTTAGCTGCCAGGCGTCGAACACAATATGATTTTCAGTGGCTTCTTTCTGCGCAGACTGCGTTAATGCTTTTGCCATACGGCAGTATGCCTGCAAATTTATGCCTTGTCCGCATGAAAACTTTCTCGCTGAAAATTGCTTCGCACCAAAAATGCTAGCGGCAGGGATAAACTCTTGCTTTTGAGGCCGCCGGTGTGCTGACGCACACCAATGGCGAAAAGTAAAAAGGCGCCGTGGCGGCACATTTTCGGCATATCGGGTTTAGCTCCCGGCAGCTTAATTAACGTATGCATGCAAAGCACTTATTATATTCAACAAATCCGGCGTCAAAAGAAAAGCCGCTGTCATTTATATTAAATCCAGACATTTTTGCACTGTGATATATAAACTCAGCACTTCTCTATATCTTAAAACACAATTAAAGTGGAGAAACATGCGTCTCTCCACTAAATAAAATTATTGCTCGTTTCGCCCGGCCGGCGGAATCTGCTGTTTAAGCGATGCTCGGACTTTGCGCACCTCCGACAGGTTCATGGTAAGTCCCTCGTCGGCCCTGCGCATTATATCATCCACAAACTCCTGTGCGGCTTTGCGCATTTCGCGGCTTTTCTGCTGCGACTGCGCTATGATGTCGGCCGCCCTTGCCTGCGCCTGACGCGTTATTTCTTCCTGCGCGACAAGCGTCTTGGCCTTTTCCTCCGCCTGATGTATTATGCCCTCTGCCTCGCGCTTTGCGGTAGTTATAATATCCGCCCTGTCGGACACTATAGAACGTGCCTGCTTTATCTCCTGCGGCATGTTCAGCCTGATGTCGTCTATAAGTATCCTTATCTTCTCAGCGTCTACAATGCACCTGCGGCTGCCAAGTCCCAGCCCAATATCCATAACCTCGTCCAGCTGGTCAAGTAA
>JAUUSE010000061.1:0-10921 GCA_030842085.1 Bacillota bacterium
ATTAATTCATCGCTTTGTAATATAATAGTTTTTAATTTGACTATGTGCTTTACCACTTACAACTTACAAAATTTTTAGATTAAATAGCTTCAGCAACATAATTTAAGAGCTTATTTGTTGCTTACATCAAGTAAGATTCCTTCTATATTATCTATATTGCCTATTTCAGACTTAATTATATCAGCGGTAAGCACATGAGAGCCACTTCCGAAAGTACCAAATCCACTTGCCTCTTTAATGGTAATAGAAAGCTTATTATTTTCATCTACGCTTATATTTTTTATGGAATATAGGTCGCCGCTTTCATAATAACCTATAAATTGAGCAATCAGCAAAGCGTGATTTTCAAAATATTCCTCATCATATTTTTTAATAAATTCCTTTTCCTTTTCTTTATAATCTTCATAATAACCTTCTCCCGGCTCAAAACGTATATTATAAATAATCGGCTCAGAGCTACTCACAAATTCGGAAGACGTCATGGCTTTATCCATTTCATCTAAGAAGCTTAACAACTCTTCCTGTGTTTTTATTAAGCCTCTATAGGTGCTAGCGTCGGTGCGCTGATAAATGGCAAATAGATATAATGGTAAAAATTCACTATTTCTGCCAACCGAGGATATTTCGGCGTTTTCATATATAGCGCCTGATGTAATCGATGGATCAACGGTAGGTTCTTCATAAACAGGCTCACATTGATAAAACACGCAGAGATTATTGCATAAATCTCGCCCCACGATATCTTCAGCTTTAACTATCACTTCGGCAGATTTATTCATTACTTCTACTATTACTTTTTCTTTGCTATTATACTTGCGGATATCGATATTTACTATACCCAGTTCATCGCTGTGCTCCGTAAGCTGCTCTTTAACAGCTTCTAAAGTGTCCATAGAATATGAGGAGTTAGAGTGATATGAAATGTCGCTTTCTCCATTGCCACCATTTTCCGTGCAGCTGGCAAGCAGAAGTAGTAAAGATAAAATCATAGCTGTGATATTAATTCTTTTCATATGCTATCATTCTTTCTTGCTTAACCTCTTTTTATGTTTTTAGTATTGAATAAAATTTGCTGTTGTCTTTATTATAAACTATTTAACCAATTTTTTCGACCATAATCAAATAATAATCATAATATTACTACAATATAAATTTGATATTTATAATAAAAATGTAGAAAAACGCAATAAAATAAAAGATTTAAAAAATTAAAATTATTATATGTTGATTTAAATTTGAATGGCTTATATGAGTGTCCCATAGAGGTAGCGTTGCATATTATATAGCGGAAGAGGATGTCCCTCTTCTCACTATTATTAGGAGGAAACAAATTATGGGGCTTACAAGCTCAAATAAACAAATAAGTACAAACAGCATTGACTGCGACGGTTCTCTGAAAGTTACACTGGCGATTTCAGCCACGCCGGACATTACCTCTAATCCAACAGATATTGTCTTGGTTCTAGACCGTTCCGGCAGTATGCAGGGAAGCCCACTGGCTAACATGAAAGCCGGCGCTAAAGCTTTCATCGACATTATCGATGAGTCAACCGACGGCACGCCGGATGGCAATATCGGCTCTGGCAGCCGTATAGGAATAGTAAGCTTTTCCGATTCGGCAACGGTAGACGCGCAGCTCATCACCTCGGTAGCAACGCTTAAATCCGCGATTGACGGTATAACGGCAAGTGGCTCTACCAATCATGGCGACGCTTTTGCCAAAGCCAACCAACTGTTTGATCCGCTCTCATCAAATGCAAGGGTTTTAGTAATGTTTACCGATGGAAAAACAACGTCAGGTCCGCCACCAACACCGATTGCCGACGCAGTAAAAGCTTCTGGAGTTATTATTTACTGTATTGGCCTTATCGGATCGGATGGTATAGATGTATCAATCCTTAACGACTGGGCGACACCACCCGCGGCATCGCATGTTTCGGTTACACCAGATGACTCAGAATTAGAAGAATTGTTCAAGGACCTTGCCGCCAATATATCAAAAACAGGCGCAACAAATATTGTAATTGATGAAGTAGTTAATCCGGACTTTACAATTACAAGCGTAAATCAGCCGACAGTAGGCACCGTTACGACAATCAATTCAACTACGCTGCAGTGGAAAATTGACGAACTTGGCGTTTCTGGCAACGAGGGAGCGTCTTTAGAGTTCTTCATTAAGCATACGGCGCAAACTTCGGGCGATAAGTTAGTAAATCAGTCCATCACTTATACTGATGACGAAGGAAACGTAGCAGTATTTCCGACACCTTCTGTAACGGTAGAATGCAGCATTGTAGTGAATCCCGAGCCGTGTCCGACGCCGGTCGATTTCTCCGTTGAAGGGTGCAATGACTCTGTGGTGATAGACATGGGAGACACTTATCTTGAATCTCTTGGCCGCATTATTCAGGTTGATGTAAGAATAAAAAATGTTTGCCCTGGCAAGCGAGTAGCTTTAGCGGCAATTCTCACAGAGGTCGACTCAGACGGAATGGAATTTCAGCGCGGTATGAAAGCTATGACAATACCAGCACATGATTTTCCAGACTGCCGTGATGTCTTAGTAAAATGCATTAAATTTGTGCTTCCTGAAGATTTAGACGAGTCAGGCGAGCCGGCAAATTCAATGTGTGGAACAAGAAACTTTAAGATTCGCTTTATAGCGCACAACATCGACAAGGTTTATAGATGCTGTGAATCTGTAATAACTCTTTAAATAGATTTTTCTATCTAAATTAGTTTGAGCCGGGCGCATATCAGCGCTCGGCTCCCTTTGTTTAAAATAACAAATAAGCTATGTCTAAAAAAGTTTATAAGGAAGCAATGCTTTTGTGCTTGAAAGCTTTGATATAAATTATCGCTTTCTTATATTAAAAATGCGCCTGACTTTATGCGCATTGGCATTTGTGAAAAAATTAAATTGCAATAAGAGTTATTTCGGTAGGATAAATCGGCGAGCTGTTATATCTCAAATAGAATTTATAATCCTGCGAAATATCATATATCATCTGTGGGATTTTCCACAAATCCTCATTGTTGTGGTAAACTGATATAAGCAGCTTGGGATGGTCGTTTAAGATATGGTTTCTTGCACCCAATATTGCCTTTTGCTCAAATCCCTCTATATCCGATTTTATTAGAGTAATAGGCTCGTCTATGTCGGCGTCTAAAGTGGTCATCTGAATGTCGCCGGCAGAATTGGGAGCCAAAGTATTGGCAGATGAGCTTGTCTGGTTGTTTACAATTGCCATGTTTTCTACGGCGTCGCCCACGCCTTTCATCCTGAATTCGATGTTTTTATATGCCTTTAGATTTTCCTTTAGAATTTCAAATGTATCCGGAGTAATTTCGTAGCAGTAAATTTTTTTATAACAATCCTCGCCATAATTTTTTATGTATGAAAGCACAGTATCTCCAGTATAGGCCCCTAAATCTACAACGACCTCATCTTTGCTGCATTTTACCAAATCAAGGTCAAAATAGTCGTCAAAAAGATTTTCCTTTGTCTGCGCGGCGCTGAGAAAATCGTAGCGGTACCAGTTGCTTAAAATAGCGTACAGTGTTTTTTTTGAGCGATAATCGCATAATTTATCATAAACCCAAACAAAGTCGTCGATGTGATTATACAGTGCGATTTCTTTAAGCTCAATTTCCTCATAGTTTCCATTGTATATATCGAGATAGCCCCAGTAGCCGAACTGGTTAAAAAAATTCATGCAGCTGATTTTAGTGGCGTCGGGAACATTGTCAAAGCTTTTTCTAATTCTGTAATATAATTCTTTTTCACTGAGTGATTTTATTTCACTTACCAATTCATAGAAATTTTTGTCAATTACATTCATTAAATTCACACTCCCCTATAAGATATATTATGCGTAAACTGCAATTAGTTGCATTTCAGTTTAATTTATAGCGGAAATTCGGTCAATTATGGCTTTAAAGGCTGTTTGCTGCAAATGCAGTGTAATAAAAGCATATATCCGGCGATATATTTGAAAGGAAGCATGTACAAATTGGAGGCCTTTTTCAATAATATTATGCCAAATTCTACAATAAACAAATTTTGTTGTGTATTTATTGAAAAAAACGCGAGTAAGTGGTATGATAAATTAGATAGTTTTGTATAAAAGTCGGTTATGGGGTGTGGAATTTGATTTGGAACAAGGAATATGAAACCATGAAACGCGCTGACATAGAAGCTTTGCAGCTTGAGCGGCTTAAATGGGTAGTGCGCTATTGCTATGATAATGTACCGTTTTATAGAGAAAAAATGGACAAGGCGGGGGTAAATCCTGATAAAATAAAGTGTCTGTCTGACACAAAATACATACCGCTGACGACCAAAAGCGCTTTAAGGGAGACATATCCTTTCGGCATGTTTGCGACGCCTATAAAAGATATTGTCCGCATACATGCGTCATCCGGCACCACCGGCAAGCCGACGGTTGTGGGATATACGCAAAACGACCTTAACAACTGGGCGGAAATGATGGCGAGAATAGTGACGGCGGCCGGCGCAGATGAGAATACAATAGTGCAGATAGCCTTTGGCTACGGCATGTTTACCGGCGCGCTTGGACTGCATTACGGACTGGAAAAAATAGGCGCAACGGTTGTACCGTGCTCTACCGGGAATTCACAGAAGCAGCTTATGTTTATGCGCGACTTTAAGACGAATGCACTTGTTGCCACTCCGTCATATGCGCTTTATTTGTCCGAGCTGGCTAAAGAGCTGGAATATCCGATGAGCGATTATAATTTAAAGCTCGGATTGCTTGGCAGCGAGGGTTGTACTCCGGAAATGAGAGGGCAGATAGAGAAAAACTGGGGCATGTTTGTCACCGACAACTACGGTCTTTCCGAAACGGGGGGTCCGGGCATGTCAGGCGAATGCAGGGAGAGAAACGGCCTGCATATAAACGAGGACTTTTTCTATTGCGAGATAATCGACCCAGACACAGAAGAGGTTTTGCCGCCGGGCAGCACCGGCGAGCTGGTAGTTACTACCCTTACAAAAGAGGGAATACCCATGCTGCGCTACCGCACAAGGGATATAACCCGCATAGTGTATGAGCCGTGCAAATGCGGCCGCACCACTGCGCGCATGGACAAGATAAAGGGCCGCAGCGATGATATGCTTATCATAAGGGGCGTAAACGTATTCCCGTCGCAGGTAGAAAGCGTTATTGTAGGTATAGAAGAGCTTGGCCCGCATTATCAGCTTGTTGTTAGGCGCGAGGGCTTTTCCGATACGCTGGAGGTACAGGTTGAGCTTATCGACGGCAGTCTGTTGAGCAGCTTTAAAAATCTGAAAAAGCTTCAGACGCGTGTACACGACCAGCTTAAAACGGTTTTGGGGATAGAGAGCAAGATATCGCTTGTGCAGCCCAAAACGCTTGAGCGTTTTCAGGGCAAGGCCCACCGTGTGCTTGATTTACGCGGTGAGGGCGATAAGCCTAAAGCGTAATTCGTAATTGTGGCAATAAAATGCGATTTGATTTCTCTGTGATGATGCAAAGCAGTAGTATATGATTGTCTGCTTAACGCTTGGGCAAAGCACTGCTGAATTTGGCGCAGCGTAGATAAAACAAGGCAGCCTGCTAATGAAAATACAAAATGTTCCGCGCTGCTGTTAATACTCTGCTGAGTTGATTTTACAGCCTTTTAAAAAATGAGTTAATTGCGGCATCGTCGGGTTTTATATATAGTTTTTACATGTCATATATGCGGAAAATACTGCTTTTTTCACAGATGTCCCAATATGCTGATGGGAAATTACAGGATAAATTTTACTGAAAATCTGCCGTGGGGTGAGAGGATTAACTCCCGCACCGTACGGATATAAGGCTAAATTATACAGCCTAAGGAAAGGGTGTTGTTATAAATGGGAAAAAATAAAAAACAGCTTCTTCTCGGCAACGAGGCGGTGGCGCGCGGCCTTTACGAAGCGGGTGTTGAGCTGGTATCTAGCTACCCCGGCACGCCGAGCACCGAAATCACCGAGAGCGCTGCAAAATATGATGATATATACTGCGAGTGGGCGCCTAATGAAAAGGTTGCCGCAGAAGTCGCATTCGGCGCCTGTGTTGGCGGCGCCAGGTCTTTCTGCGGTATGAAGCATGTCGGCCTTAATGTTGCGGCCGACCCGCTTTATACAGCCTCGTATACCGGCGTTAACGCAGGATTTGTCATAGGCGTAGCCGATGACCCTGGCATGCACTCATCGCAGAATGAGCAGGATTCCAGGCATCACGCAATAGCCTCTAAAATAGCCATGCTTGAGCCGGCGGATTCACAAGAGTGCTTGGATTTTGCAAAGCTTGCATTTGAGCTGTCAGAGCAGTTCGATACTCCGGTACTGCTGCGCCTTACAACGCGCATAGCGCATTCGCGCAGCCTTGTAGAGGTTGGCGAAAGGGAAAAGCGCGAGCTTAAAGATTTCCCGAAAAATCCGGAAAAGTATGTTATGATGCCGGCAATGGCACAAAAACGTCACGTTGTTGTGGAAGAGCGGATGCTTGCTCTGCGCGACTGGGCGGAAAGCGCCGCCATAAACCGCACTGAGATGAACGACGGCGCGGCAATAGGCGTAATAGCCGCCGGCGACTGCTATCAATATGCCCGCGAGGCGCTGGGAGAGAGTGCGAATTATCTTAAGCTGGGCATGGTAAATCCGCTGCCAATTAAGCTTATAAAAGACTTTGCGGACAAGTGCGAAAAGGTATATGTAATTGAAGAGCTGGACGATATAATTGAAACGCACTGCAAGGCAAACGGCATAGCTGTAATCGGAAAGGAAATTTTCAGCAGGCTGGGCGAGTTTTCTCAGGCCACAGTGCGCAAAAGCATACTTGAAAGTGAGAGAGAATATCTGTCTGCCGATGCAGAGATACCCGGACGTCCGCCGGTGCTGTGTGCAGGCTGCCCGCATAGGGGAGTGTTTTACACCCTTAAAAAGCTGCACTGCAATGTCAGCGGCGATATAGGCTGTTACACCTTAGGTGCGCTTGCCCCGCTTAAATCTATTGATGTTAGCACCTGCATGGGCGCATCGGTTACTTCGCTGCACGGCATAAATAAGGTGCGCGGAGATGAGTTCGCATCCAAATCGGTAGCGGTAATAGGCGATTCGACGTTCGCGCATTCCGGCATAACCGGCATAATAGATATTGCCTATAACAAGGGCGTATCAACGGTAATAGTGCTGGACAATTCGATAACCGGCATGACGGGTCACCAGCAGAACCCTACTACCGGATATACGATAAAAGGCGACCCAACGGCGGCTGTGGATTTGACGGCGCTGTGCAAGGCATGCGGCATAAACCGTGTGCGGGTGTTTGACCCATATGATTTATCGGCGGCGGAGCAGGCGATAAAAGAGGAATTGGCCGTAAACGAGCCGTCGGTGCTTATATCGCGCCGCCCCTGCGCTTTGCTCAAGCAGGTAAAGCACAATCCGCCTCTTAAGGTAGATGAAGAAAAGTGCACGGGCTGCACAAGCTGCATGAGAATTGGCTGCCCCGCGATAAGCATGAAGGGCGAAGGCAAGGGACGCAAAGCGGTAATAGACTTTACCCAGTGCGTTGGCTGCGGCGTATGCAGTCAGATGTGCAAATTCGGCGCAATATGTGAAGGGAGCGGCAAATAATGGACAAAACCTGTAAAGTGGTAGATACTTTTGACATAATGATAGTGGGCGTCGGCGGCCAAGGCACGCTGCTCGCCAGCCGTTTGCTGGGCGAGGTCATGATGTCCATGGACTATGACGTAAAGGTGAGCGAGGTGCATGGTATGTCGCAGCGCGGCGGCTCTGTTGTTACATATGTCCGCGCCGGTGAAAAGGTGGCGTCGCCTATTATAGAAAAGGGCGAGGCGGATTTAATCCTTGCATTTGAAAAGCTTGAGGCAGCGCGCTGGCTGCCGTATCTCAAACCGAACGGCAAGCTTATAATAAACACACAGGAAATTGACCCAATGCCGGTAATAACCGGCGCGGCGAAATATCCGGAAAATATTATAGACGGCATAAAGACGGCGGGTGCTAACGTAATAACGGTGGACGCATTGCCTCTGGCGGTTGAAGCGGGCACTGCAAAGGCTACTAATGTCGTGCTCATAGGCGTAATGGCGAAAGCAATGGGCATACCAAAGCAGATTTGGCTGGACGCCGTAAAGGACACCGTCCCGCAGAAATTTTTGGAAATGAATTTAAAAGCCTTTGAGTTAGGATATGCACAATAAATCAGATAATAAGCCGGCATGTTAGAATAACATATAAATATATCGGCAAGCATTTCTGCTTTTCTACAAAAAGCAACAGTGTGTCAATAAATACGTTATAGATAATTTTCGCATTTAGAAAAACGTGTGCATCTGTGATGATTAAAATGCAAATGTCGGGCGGTATTATTTAATATTTGCTGATTGATATTTACATCTGCTGCAAAATTACCTGCCCTTCTCAGCTGATTAGCCGCAGTAATTATCTGACATAGACGATATGTTTTTTGATACGGCGGAGAGAGGTTATACGCATAGAGAAGCCGGTAAATATACAGCATATAGTCGTGCTAAAAATACTTCTGACAGTCTGCTGCGGCAGGCTGTAGACTTAAAATATCTATGAAAATCATAGCCAAGGAGTGTTGCATATGGAAAATCAGTATTTCCAGCCGGAGGTGGAGTGCGCCGACCGCGAATCGCTGCGCGCGCTTCAGTCACAGCGCCTTAAAGAAATGATTAAAAGGTGCTATGAAAAGGTTCCGTTTTACCGCAAAAAGCTTGATGAAGCCGGAATAAAGCCGGAAGATATAAAAACGGTAGACGACATAAAACGCCTGCCCTTTACGACAAAGACAGACTTGCGTGACAATTATCCATACGGCCTGTTTGCCGTACCGCGTGAGGAGCTTATAAGAATACACGCCTCCTCCGGCACCACCGGCAACCCTACGGTGGTCGGCTATACAAGGCATGACATAGACGTATGGGCCAACGGTGCGGCGCGCGCCTTAGCGGCGGCGGGCTGCACGACAAGTGATTTTGTGCATGTTTCATACGGCTATGGACTTTTTACCGGCGGTTTAGGCCTCCATTACGGGGCGGAAAAATTAGGCGCGGCGGTAATACCCGTTTCCTCAGGCAATACTCAGCGTCAGGTGCAGATACTTAAGGATTTTGGCTCAAACTTTCTCTGCTGCACGCCATCATACGCCGCTTATATAGGCGAGACATGCAGGGACATGGGAATAGATACGAAAGAGCTTGCGCTGCGCGGCGGCATTTTTGGCGCCGAAGCGTGGAGCGAGGGCATGCGTGAAAATATAGAAAAGCTGCTTAACATAAACGCATATGATATATACGGACTTTCTGAAATTGCCGGACCCGGAGTATCATATGAATGCCCTGAGAAAAACGGCCTGCATGTATGTGAAGATTATTTCTATCCTGAAATAATAAATCCCCAGACGGGCGAAGTCCTGCCGGACGGCGAGTACGGCGAGCTGGTGTTCACCTGCATAGGCAAAGAAGCATTGCCGCTTATCCGTTACCGTACAAGGGACATATGCGCCCTAAACCATGAAAAGTGTGCATGCGGCCGCACGCTTGTGCGCATGGCAAAGCCGCACGGACGTACAGATGATATGCTGGTAATACGCGGGGTAAATGTTTTCCCGTCGCAGATAGAGTTTGTGCTGACAAATATGGGGCTTGAGCCTAATTATGTGCTTGTGGTAGACAGAGTACATAATCTCGACACGCTTGAGGTTAAGGTGGAAATGACGCCGGAGATGTTCTCAGATTCAGTAAAGAATATAGAAAACATAGAGCGTCAGATGGCGGCAAAGCTGCACACGGTGCTTAATATATCTGCAAAGGTGACGCTTGTCGAGCCAAAATCTATAGCGCGTTCTGAGGGCAAGGCGCAGCGAATAATTGATAACCGCAAAATATAAATATTCTGCAAACTATGCTCACAGATATATTGTCAGTAAACAGGGCGAGCAGTAAAAAATCGATTATATTTTAAGAAACGTATGTATAAAATATATAATATGCCGTATAAAGCTGATGCTCCAGTTCCCGGCGTTGGTCGTTCCTGTTCTGGCGTGAAAGCCGAGAAGAGGCTTTTTAGCATGATTTTTTGCCTTGAAGGTCATGGCTTTAGCTTCTTTCCTATATCTAATACTGTTAAGACAAAAACAATAAAATAAAAAGCAAGGGGGATAAACATGATAATAAAACAGCTGTCAATTTTTGTGGAAAACAAAGAGGGGCGTCTTTCGGAAATTACTCAGACGCTTGCCGACAATGGTGTCGACATTCGTGCGCTGTCAATAGCCGATACGACCGATTATGGAATTCTAAGGCTTATAGTTAACGACCCGGACAAAGCCCTGAAAGCTCTTAAAGGCGAGGGCATGACGGTGTCGCTTACCGATGTTATCGCCATTGCCGTGCCGGATACGCCGGGCGGGCTTAACAAAGCCGTAAAAGTTTTGTCGGGCGAGAATATAAGCATTGAGTATATGTACGCATTTTTAAATCCGCGCAAGGACACGGCATTTGTGATTTTGCGTGTAGAGAATAATGAAAAGGCAATCGAAGCGCTTACAAGGGGCGGCATAAGATTAATGCAGAATGAAGAGATTTACTCTTTGTAGTTAAATAAAACTAAAATGCCGCCGGCTTAGCCGGCGGCATTAATTTATATTATAAATATATTAACTTGAAGACTTAAATAAATTCAGAAAAAAGCAGCTTCTATATAATAAGTGAAGTGATAAAATATAAGTCTATTTTTCGTTTGACTTATAAAAATCTCCGCGGTTTTTCTCTTCCAGCGTTTTGATTGAATGATATAAATTTGAATTTGAATATCAGTAAATTATGACCTCTCAACAGAGGTTACAGTGTT
>JAUUSE010000106.1:0-1163 GCA_030842085.1 Bacillota bacterium
AGGGATAAAGACGAAGAAAGGGTCGTCAGGGAAAGACTATTTCGGCATAATACGGAGGACAACTGCACCGGCAGTGCTGATAGAGGTATGCTTTATAAACAATCCGGATGACATGTCACGGCTTGACTGCGATGCGGCAGGAAGAGCTATAGCGTCGGGCATACTTAAGATGTATGGCGATAATATTTCTGACAATGCGCAGCAAGACAATACAGCCAGCGGCGATGCGCAGACAGCCTCAGGCGATGGAGTGATAAGGAATATACAGTCAGCGATGAACGATAGATACGGCTGTGGAATAGCTGTCGACGGCATATACGGTCCGAAGACGAAAAAGGCGCTTGTGACCGGCCTGCAGACGGAGCTTAATACGCAGTTTGGCAGAGGACTTACCGTGGACGGAATATGGGGGCCGAAGACAAAGGCTGCATGTGTGACGGTAAGGAAGAACGCTGAGGGAAATATAACGTACATACTTCAGTCTGCATTATACTGCAGCGGATTTAATCCTGGGGATATAGACGGCATATTTGGAGATAATACGCTTTCGGCGGTAAAGAGATTTCAGAGCGCTAAAGGAATATCGGTTGATGGAGTTGCCGGTAAGAACACTTTTGAAAAACTAATGGGGTAGAAGTTAAAGATAACGGGTAGAGTTAATCTCTACCCGTTTTTTATTATATCTTCACTTTATATAATATTTCCCTCTTTATCGTAAATAACAGAACTGATTTGTGGATACGTGTTCGGCTCTACTGTATCAGGAATGGTAAAATAAAAGAAATCACTTTTATCGCTTGTTTTGAAACTTCAAA
The DNA here is from genome assembly GCA_030842085.1 of Bacillota bacterium. Lineage (GTDB taxonomy): Bacteria > Bacillota > Clostridia > Oscillospirales > Acutalibacteraceae > Timburyella. The sequence goes on from JAUUSE010000106.1 coordinate 816, forward strand.
GATAGCTGCTATTTGCTTTATAAATTCACTTTCGCTTATACATAAAGGCCGCAATGCGTAAAAGCATCGTTTTATCTGACCGTTCGGCATAAGGATAGCTCTGGCAAGATAGTTTGCCTGCCATTCCATCGCGTCTTCATCGGCATTGTTATTGTAAAGAGCCGCTGCAACGCCTGTGCCGCAGAATATCCACTTATGAATTATATAATGCGCCAATTCATGAGCAAGCGTAAACCGCAGCCGGCCATACATTTTTTTAAAAGGGAAGCATCTATCAGCATAGTACCGGCCTGCACACGCATAAGAGCATAATCACCCAAATCTTGGTCATAGTAGGTCGTAATTCCG
>JAUUSE010000062.1:0-10371 GCA_030842085.1 Bacillota bacterium
ACCGCCTATAAAATCTCTTGATAAAGAGGGCAGGGTAATATATGCCGGTTCCATTTCCAAGGTTATTTCGCCGGGCATGCGTGTCGGCTTTGGCGCAGCTAATAAAGACCTTATGGCGAAAATGGTTGTCTGCAAGCAGATAGAAGATGTGCATACCAATATCCTGTCGCAGATGATTATACACAGATATGTGACGGAGTGTGATTTTAACGCGCATTTGGAGCGCATAAGGAAAATATATCGCCATAAGGCGGAGCTTATGATGAGCCTTGCCGACAAATATCTTTGCCCGGATATAAAATACAATAAAGTGCAGGGCGGACTGTTTATCTGGGCGACGCTGCCGGATAATGTTGACATGACGAATTTCTGTTTAAGACTTGTTAAAAATTCTGTCGCAGTGGTGCCGGGCAACGCTTTTTCAGTAGAGGAAAACGCACCTTCGCAGTCCTTTAGAATGAACTATTCCACCGAGACGGACGAGAACATAGCCAAGGGTATGCAGATAATAGGCGAAACCTTTAAATCCTGCATGGATATATAGAATATAGACATTCAGCATAGCTTTAAGCAAATTTTAGAATAAACTTAACAGTGAGGACGGAGAACCGTAAATGGACAAAGCAAAGAAAAGAGTATTCAGCGCCATACAGCCGAGCGGTACGCTGACGATAGGCAATTATTTCGGCGCGCTGAAAAACCATGTTGCAATGCAGGAGGATTATGACTGCATATTTTCAGTGGCCGACCTGCACGCCATCACCGTAAAGCAGGAGCCGGAGAAGCTGTATACGCATACATTAGAGCTTTACGCGATATTTTTAGCTGTTGGGCTTGACCCGGAAAAATCAATAATATTTATACAGTCGCATGTGCCGGCGCATACGGAATTTACATGGCTGTTAAACTGCTTTACCCAGTTTGGCGAGCTTTCGCGCATGCATCAGTTTAAGGAGAAATCCAAGACGCACAGCGACAACATAAACGCCGGGCTGTTCGATTATCCGGTGCTCATGGCGGCGGACATACTGCTGTATAATACAGAGCTTGTTCCCACTGGTCAGGACCAGAAGCAGCATATAGAGCTTGCCAGGAATGTAGCGCAGAGGGTAAACGGCATATACGGGGATATACTTGTTGTGCCGGAACCGTATATACCGCGCACAGGCGCAAAAATTACATCGCTTCAAGACCCGTCTAAGAAGATGTCGAAGTCGGACAGCAATGCAAATGCTTTTATATCTATTTTAGATGAGCCAGATGTTATAATAAAGAAGTTTAAACGCGCTGTTACCGACTCAGAAGCGCTGGTAAAATTCGATGAGGAGAACAAGCCGGGCGTATCAAACCTTATGAATATATATTCATGCGCTACGGGGCGCGGCATTGCTGAAATAGAAAAGGAATTTGACGGCAGGGGATATGGCGATTTTAAAATGGCGGTGGCACAGTCGGTAGTCGATGTACTGAGCCCAATACAAGCAGAATATAAGCGCATTATATCCGACAAAGCTTATATGTCTGAAAAATTTGCTGTAGCAGCCGAAAGAGCGGCTGACATTGCAAACGATACTCTGCGCCGGCTAAAGGAGAAAATAGGATTTTATATTTAACAAAAGTGTAGCTATGCCTTAATAAGGCGGAATTTTAAAGATACCAATGGCCGTGCAGCTTGTGATGTAAATTTTTAGTGAGTATGTTTTGCGGTGCTGCATAGTGAGATATGTCTTAGTATAAAAAATATAATAATAAACACAGAAGCACCTGACCGTTCGGCAAGGTGCTTCTACATTTTCTACAGTTACAGATTAAATAATAAAAAATCCCGATAAAAAGTTAGGCAAGCTTAATTGCGTTAAAAACTGCATATGATCGTAAACAAGCGACATACTGCCGATGGCTTTATACATCTTTGCAGCGCCGGAAAAACGTCATTTCCCAGTCGCCGCAAAGAACAACAAATAGTTGACAGAGTTAATTTGACGGTATTAATAAACAGCGCCGCAGAGATATGTTAATTTACAGCCGACGGAGCTTCCTCAAGTGCTTCTTCAAAAGAGGATATATCGTTTATCTCCAGCTGGGCGGTAACTAAACGGTAGTATATGCCCTTTTTCTCTAAAAGCTCGTTATGCGTGCCGCATTCCGCTATTGTGTGGTCGTCAATAACGATAAGCCGGTCGGCATTGCGCAGTGTAGAAAGTCTGTGGGCTATGGCAAAAGTGGTGCGTCCTTCAGTAAGACGGCCCAGCGCCTCCTGTACTTGATACTCGCTTTCAGTGTCCAGACTGCTTGTGGCCTCATCGAGAATAAGAATAGCGGGGTTAATGAGTATTGCACGGGCAATGGCAATCCTCTGCCGTTCACCGCCGGAGAGGGAGTAGCCCTTTTCGCCGACATATGTATTATACCCATCCGGCAGCTTGCAGATAAAATCGTGTGCATTAGCCATTTTGGCTGCCATAATAATCTCGTTAAACGATGCATCCGGACGCGCGTACCTTATGTTGTTTATAACAGTGTCGGAAAACAGGAAAGTTTCCTGCAAAACTACGCCTATCTGGCTGTGGAGCGTATGTGTATCAATATCTCGGATGTCTACGCCGTCAATGGTGATTGAACCCTCATCTACGTCATACATACGCATTATCAAATTTATAAGGGTAGATTTACCCGAACCGGATCGGCCGACAATGCCTATCATTTCGCCCTTTTTAACGTCGAGATTAATATCGGTAAGCACCTGGTCGTAGGAATCATAGCCGAAAGATACATTTTTAAAGGACATATCTCCATAAATATCAAGTTTTTGAGCGGTTTTTGAATTAACTACGTCTGGGTCTTCTTCTAATACATCATAAATTCTTTCTATAGTAATAGCGAGCCGGTTGAGCCGCTGCGGAAGGTTTGAAAACCATACCAGCGGTGCGGTAAGCATAGAGCAATATGTAGTTATCTGGATAAGCTCGCCGGGCGTCATTATGCCGTTTAATACATCCATTCCGCCGAAATATGTTATAAGATATCCGCCAAACGAAAACAGGAAAGCAGTCGGCGGTATAATTATTCCCCAGAATATTTCAAAGCGAATGCTCGCTTTAGCATGCTGCTCGTTGATATTGCGAAATTGTGTTTCCTCATACTCTTCTTTACCATAAGACTTTACAACCCTTATGCCGGAGATAACGTCCTGAAGACGTGTATAGAGCAAATCGTTTTTAATCTGCGATTTTCGCCATAGCCTGCGGCTCCTTTTTTGTCTGAGCCGTAAAATAACAACTATGACCGGCAAAAATATAAGCGCCAAAAGTGCGAGCTTCCAGTTAAGAACGAGCAGAAATATAAATGCAAATAAAAAATTCATGGCGCTGGACAGGAGCCCGCAAAGAGTATCGTCTATAAACCTCTGAATTTCGCGGGTGTCCCATAAAACCCTGTTAAGCAGTTGTCCAGGACGCGATTTATTTATATATGAAATAGAAAGCTCCTGTATTTTATTAAACACCTGTATTCTCAGTCCGTTGCTTATTTTAGACGAAAATATTGTAGAAGAAATAACTGTCAGCTGTGAAATAGCCATTAATGTAACGCCTATAACAATAAATATCATAAAAAACTTTACTGCGTCGGCGGCTGTGCCGCTTTTGGGTATAAGTACATCGTCCATAAACAGCCTTAATACATATGCACTTGCCATTGACAGAATGGAGGATACTACAGTAAGAAAAAGGATTAATACTACCCATCCCTTATATGGCGAGAGCAGGCGGCCCATTTTAGAAAGCATCTGCGACTTTCCACCGCAGTATGGACATTCTTTAGTTTTTGGCATAACCATACCGCATTTTTCACAAATGGTTTCACGCTCACGGCTGCGTACGACATAGTCCTTGCCGTCATGAAGCAGCCTTATGCCTTTTGCAACATACGCATAGCGTATATGGTGCTTCATGGAAAAGCGAACAAGTATTGTTGCTTCTCCATCAATAGTAGAAATGAGCATGCCGCAGTCTACCGGAGCCTCGCTTTTTGTATCCATGCACTCTGACAGCGGAATATCATGAGTAACTATGCCTTCGGTTACAATAATAAGCCTGTCGTTTGTGACAACCGTATAGCTGTTTTTTATGAGCTTTCCATCGGCTGATAAATCAAACGGCACACAGTATATTATTCGCTCTTTATCTTTAAGGTTTAGCTTATCAACTATATTTTTTTCCAGCCTAAAATTAAGCTTCATACTTTTCCTCCTTTCGGTGCGAAGCAGGAAGCAATAACAAATAAAATTTGCCTAAGATTTAAATAAAGACTTCAATCATTTTGCGCTCTGATGAGGAGAGCTTGGATAAATCCGGTATTTCAAACCTGTTGCCGTCCACATCTTTTATAATAATCCTTTTATCGCCTAAATTTATAATATCGCCCGAGAATATATGAGCTGTAAAGCGACATTCTCCCCGGTCAGTCAGAACATCGAAATAAGCAAAGCCGTATTTGTCTTTTACATTAACTATCTTTGTAATTACCGGCATAAAGCAGCGCAGATTAATTTGCTCTTCAATAAGTGCTCGCGTCTCTTCATTTAACTTGTCTATATCTTCAATTATGCCTATTTCGCGACCCTTTTCATCATTTTCGCGCAGCGATATAAATTTACCCGGCTGTGTAAATGGAAAAGACTGATATACACATACACGGCGGTAAAGCACACCTTTAAATTCTACCGACAAAAATCCGCCTTTTGTCTTTTTAAATATAGCGTTATTATCATCAATAAAACGCATTTCTAAAGCGTCGTCAGTCATTTCCTGCTGCTGTATTATAACGTCGTTATGCAGATTATCATTACTCATTCTTCAAGCCCCCTCATTGCCAGCGACTTTGTCTGAAGCTGATATAATTTGTAATATACGCCTTTCTGCTCAAGCAGCTGAGGACCTGTTCCTCGCTCAATTATCTGGCCGTCCTCAATAACAATGAGGTCGTCGGCGTTCTTGAGCGTTGACAGTCTGTGCGCTATTGATATAGTGGTACGTCCTTCTATTAGCTTATCTATTGAGCTTTGTATGGCGCGCTCTGTCTGTGTATCAACCGAAGCTGTAGCCTCGTCCAGTATAAGTATGCGTGAGTTTGCCAAAATGGCTCTCGCAATAGAAATTCTCTGCCGCTCACCGCCCGAAAGCTGACGCTGTGACGAGCCTATTATCGTGTCATACCCATCCGGCATTTTCATAATAAAGTCATGTGCATATGCCGCTTTGGCTGCCCGGACAACCTCGTCAAATCCGGCGTCAGGCCGCGCATACCTTATGTTGTCCAGCACCGAGCCTATAAATATGTATGTTTCCTGAGATACTATAGATATGTTGCCGCGCAGGCAGTCTATAGAGTAGTCCTTAATATTTATGCCGTCAATAAGTATTTCACCGGACTTAACGTCATAAAGCCTCATAAGGAGATTGGCGAGCGTAGACTTACCAGTACCGGAATGCCCGACAATACCGAGCATGTGGCCGGTTTTGACGCTAAAGCTGACATTTTTTATAACGTCCCGCTCCTTTAAATATCCGAAGACAACATTTTTAAATTCTACATCGCCCTTTATTTCGCGGGTTACGGCATTTTTACTATTTACAATTTCAGGCTGCGTATCTATTATTTCAAATATCCTCTGTGTCGCAGTCATTGCATAAGAACTCCAGTTGAAAAAGTTGGAGAAGTACTGCATTGGCTGATTAAGCATAGAAACATACCCAGTAAAGGTTACAAGCATGCCGTAATCAAGCGAGTCGCCTCTTAATATCAGTATACCGCCTATGCAGATAATTCCATAATAGATAATGTCGTAAATCAGAGTGGTGGCGATTGATATTTTAGCATTCTGCTTGCGGATGTCTATTTCAGAGGAGCGAAGGCGTACACTATTTTTCTCAAAGTTGGTCGTTTCTGTCCTTTCACTGCCAAAAGCCTTAACGACCCTGGCGCCTGTTATATTATCATTTATAATTGAGCTGAGCTTTCTTTCGCGCTTTGAGCGTATGCTGTAAATAACACGCCATGTGCGTGTCGCGCGCTGAAATATAAAAATGAGCACAGGCATTGAGATAATTGCGAACAGCGCCAGCTTCCAGTTAAGGATTAGCATAAAAATAGAAGAAAAAACAATCAGAAATATATTTGAAAAGAACTGCGGCACACCGTCTATTAGGAAGTCGGATATTTCCTGAGCATCGTTAAGAACCCTGTTGAGCAGAGAACCCGTTTGATGATTTGTGTAAAATCCTAAGCCGAGCTTGCTCATCGCTTTAAAAACCCTGTTTTTTATATCCCGTATTACCGACGGCGATGTTGTCCTGATAGAGAGATTGGTACCGAGTGACAACAGCTGAACGACAAGCTGCGAAACAATTATAGCCGCTGTACACAGAAGCAGCAAAAATGCAAAGTTTGGCTCGGCTCCAAAAAATTCCGATAAAGCCGGATTTTTTGAAAGTATATTGTCAAACAGCACAGTACCATTTAAATATGGTGTCATAAGCGTAATGACACTTGACAATACAACACATACAGAAGCAATAATTAATCTTGCTCTGTATGGTTTGCAGAAAGACATAAAACGCATTATCACAGAGCGCTTGTCAAGGCAATTTGGGCAGACCTTGCGGGCGGGGTCTGGATACATGGCGCCGCATTTAGGACAATAGCGCTCGTTTTCGTCATCTCTTAAATCGTGCTCAGTTATTTCCTCATTTTTAATAAGCTTTGCACAGATTTTACTGCACTGCTGCATAGAGACGTTGTATTTTGAAGAAAAAAAGCACAGCGCTTTCTCATCTTCATCTTTGTTCTTTAAGCATAAAATTCCGCCGACCGTCTGGTTAATCACAAATACCTCTGATATATCATGAAAGCTGTAAATTTCAGTATTAAAATTCATAGCGTCCGGCTCAGAAGCTTTGATGTTAGGGTAACCTGAAAAGGTTCTTACCATGACAGAAGCGTCGCCTTTCATAACATAAAGACTATCTTTTGTCAGTATAACCCATGTGCTGCCAAAGCTGGCGTCAGCCGTTAAGTCAGCATAACAGCAGAATATTATTTCTGACAATTTAAGCCCGAGCTTTAAAAGCTCAGGCTTTATGGCTTTTGGAATAGTAATCTCGCTCATATAAAATTACCTCCTCCCTCAATTGGGAAGAAAACACCGTAATTACGAAAATTTGTTTTTGTATTATATCACTCATCTTTGCTTAATACAACCCTAAATATTAAAAAACTTTTACATAATGGCAAACACCGTACTTTGTTTCGACTAAATTCCAAGTGAAATATATATAATTTATGGAAAAAGCATAAGAATTTATTATTTACTACCAATATATATTGCAAAATTCTTTTTAACCGCGTGCTTTTATAAAATTTAATGCCGATTTTGCACCTTTAAATTAAAGGTGACTTTATTTTAATCATCGGCTTTAAAACACACGCCATATGCTTAAAGCTTGACAAATAAAAAATATACGGCAGGTTGCCCCGCCGTATACTAATAAATAGATTATATAAATGAGTATTGCTAAAGCATAAAGCTCAGATACTATATATTATACCTTGCGGGTGATTTCATCCTTTGCTTTTGCGATAAATTCATCAAGCGTCATAGCGCCTAAATCTCCGCCGCTGTGCGAGCGCACCGATACCACTCCGTTTTCAATGTCCTTGTCTCCGGCAATGAGCATATAAGGCACCTTTTCAAGCTGAGCTTCCCTTATTTTATATCCGATTTTCTCGCTGCGGGTGTCAACCTCCGTACGGTATATGCCGGCGGCCTTGAGTTTTGCATCAAGCTCCTTTACATAGTCAAGATGCCTGTCGGCAATGGGCAGCAGCTTAACCTGAACGGGCGCCAGCCATATCGGGAAAGCGCCGGCATAATGCTCGGTCAGTATACCGATAAAACGCTCGATGCTGCCGAGTACGGCGCGGTGAAGCATAATCGGGCGGTGCTTTTCAGAATCAGCGCCGACATAGTATAAATCAAACCTCTGCGGCATCTGGAAATCGAGCTGAATTGTACCGCACTGCCAAGTTCTGCCTATCGAGTCGGTAAGGTGGAAATCTATTTTCGGACCGTAAAAAGCGCCGTCGCCTTCATTTATAACATAGTCCCTGCCTGTCTTTTCCAACGCATTTTTAAGGGCGCTGGTCGCCAGCTCCCACTCTTCATCGGTGCCCATGGAATCCTCCGGCCGTGTGGAAAGCTCGACCTTGTAGCTGAAGCCGAACACGCTGTATATTTCATCAACCAGCTTCATAACGCCGATTATCTCGTCCTCAACCTGCTCCGGCGTCATAAATATGTGGGCATCATCCTGCGTAAAGCATCTTACACGCATAAGCCCGTGCAATGCGCCGGAAAGTTCGTTGCGGTGAACTATGCCCATTTCGGCACAGCGTATAGGCAAATCGCGGTAAGAATGACTCTTGCGCTTATATACCAGCATGCCGCCGGGACAGTTCATCGGCTTGAGCACGAAATTGCGCCCGTCTATCTGAGAAAAGTACATGTTGTCCTTGTAGTGGTCCCAGTGTCCCGAGGTGTGCCATAAACTTTCGTCAAGCATAATAGGAGTACGTATCTCTTCATAGCCGTATTTGCGGTGTATATCGCGCCAAAAGCTCTCCAGCTCCTGCCTGAGCGCCATGCCTTTCGGCAGAAAGAAAGGAAATCCCGGTCCCTCTTCGTATATATCAAACAGGTCAAGCTCCTTGCCGAGCTTGCGGTGGTCGCGCTTTTTGGCTTCCTCCATCATGTCGAGATAAGCCTGAAGCTGTGACGCCTTTGGGAAAGCAACGCCGTAAACGCGCTGCAGCATTTTATTCGAGGCGTCGGCACGCCAGTATGCGCCAGTGCACTGAGTAAGCTTTATAGCTTTTATCTTGCCGGTGTTTAAAATATGCGGTCCGGCGCAGAGATCGATAAACTCACCCTGCTTGTAAAAGGATAAATCCTCGCCCTTTGAAGAGTGCTCATCAATAAGCTCTACTTTGTAATTCTGACCGCGCTCTTCCATGAGCTTTTTGGCCTCGTCGGCAGGAAGATAAAACCGCTCTACCGGCAAATCCTCCTTGACAATTTTTTTCATCTCCGCTTCAATTTTTTCCAAATCCTCGGCGGTAAAGGGAGCATCAACGTCAAAATCGTAGAAAAAGCCGTTGTCAATAGCCGGACCCGTAGCAAGCTTAGCGTTCGGGTACAGACGCAGCACCGCCTGCGCAAGTATGTGCGCCGCAGTATGCCTGAAAGGCTTTTTGCCCTCTTCATCGTCAAAGGTTAAAAAGTTTAAATTGCAGTCTGACGTTATGGTAGTTCGCAAATCACAGATTTTACCGTCTATCTCGACAGCGGTGGCGGCGGAATATAATCCGGCACCAATGCTCTTTGCAATTTCAGCGGCGGATATACCGCTCTCAAACTCTCTTACATCTGAACCTTTCAGCGTAACTTTTACCATTTTTATCAGACCTTTCTGAGGAATAAAGTTGATTAACGAAGTACATTATATCAAATAATTACAATAAGTAAAAGACTAAATCTTTATTTTTTCTTCTCTAACATAATAAAATAGATACTGCTGGGCAATACCGGCTTCTTTAAGCAGAATTTGCGGCAGCTCGCCGCCGTATAAAACCTCCAGCGCGCGCCGTATCCAAACGTCTATAGGAAAAGCATCTTTAAAGCCAAGCCCGTAAAGCAGGGCACAGGCGGCAACCTTAGGCCCAACGCCCTTTATTTTCATAAGCTCGTCCCGAGCCGTATCAATCGGCATACTGCTTAAAGAGTCTAAATCAATTTCACCGGATGCAACTTTCCTGGCGGCGTCTAATATGTATTTTTCCCTAAACCCGCAGCGTATCTGCGAAAGCCCGCCAGGGGACAGCGCGGCAAGCCTTTCCGGCGTCGGAAAAGCATATCCGCCGCCGCGCGCCGGCTCGCCGAACTGCTCGCACAGCCGCGATATTATGCCCTTTATCCTTTTAATGTTGTTGTTCTGCGATATTATAAATGAGCAGAGCGTTTCCCACGGCTCCTGCTTTAATACGCGTATGCCGCCGGCATACTGCACGGCTTTTTCCATCACCGGGTCGGCGGAAAAGCGACGCTTAAGTTCGGCATAGTCGCGGTCTAAGTCGAAATACTGCTCCCATATTTCTTTATATTCTGTAAGAAGGCAGTCGTGCAGTATAAACTTTCCTGCACCTAATGATACGGTGAGCATCCTGCCGTGCGCCACCCCGCTCCACGAGCCGTCGTCGTTAGGCGGCCACCTGGAATGCTGTCCGGAGGCGAGCGTCTGTGCTAAAGTTAGCGGA
>JAUUSE010000063.1:0-9729 GCA_030842085.1 Bacillota bacterium
CACTCAAGATGCCTGCCGAATAGAGCATGTTATAAGCGCCGAGACCTTTGAGGCGATAAAAAATGCGGTAGGGGAGAAATAAAAAGTTTTTGCTAAAAATAGAACGGCTTTCTAATTTATGATATAGAAAGCCGTTTTTATATTTATTGCATCATGTAAAAAGTAGGTATAAAAATTTTATGCTGTTAAATTGACATATAGGGATTATCTTTAAATACAAGATAATTATACATACATATCCTAAATTGGGCGTTGTAAAAAGCAGAAAATTGTTCCGCATGTTAAAGAAAATAAGAGTATAAATGCAAGACTATTTTTAAAATGCCTGCTGCTGCGAAGATGTTTTATAACAATATATAACGTTATAAAAATAGTAATTACTACTATATAAACTTATACTATGCGATACGTATTTATAATTATTTTAAACGTATGATTTTTGTCATTTTGCTTATAAATAATTGGACAATAATATAAACTTAGTCTTATATCAAATAGATTAAAGCAATAATTAATTTTTATTCAGATTTAAAATCATTGCTTTTTAAGAAGAGACCCTGGCGAGTAGTCAGGATTAAGGTAGGCCCTGGGATTTGTCGAGATGAGGCGGCAGACATGCATTTTACCGTCATTTCCTTTTAGAGCCTCGATAATTCCGTCCGCTCCATTAATGTCTTGGAATTTGGCAGAGCTATTGGGAAATATAAGCTCATAAGGCTGATTTGTGTAAAGAACCATTTTATTTCTCCTTATAATTGATTTTGCCCTCTATCATTCCATATAAATAATCTATAGCAGAGGAGAGACTGCCAAGTTCGTCTATAAGCCCGACGCTTACCGCTTTTTCTCCGTCAATTACCGAACCTACGTCGGTGGTAAGTTCTCCTGTGTTCATCATAAGACTTTTAAAGGTTTCTTCACTGATATGGCTGTTCTCTGTAACAAATCGGGTTATGCGTTCCTGCATTCTGTCAAAATATGACAGTGTCTGCGGCACACCCAATACAAGTCCGCTCATTCTTACGGGATGGATTGTCATGGTGGCGGACGGCGCTATAAAAGAGCGCTTGGCCGACACGGCAAGCGGTACACCAATAGAGTGCCCTCCGCCGAGCACAAGGGATACGGTAGGCTTTTTCATGCCCGATATAAGCTCAGCAATAGCAAGGCCCGCTTCTACATCACCGCCGACGGTGTTGAGAATGATTATAAGCCCTTCGATTTCAGGGTCCTCTTCAATAGCGACAAGCTGCGGAATAACATGCTCATATTTTGTAGTTTTGTTCTGCGACGGAAGAATATAATGCCCCTCTATTTGGCCTACAACGGTAAGGCAGTGCAGCACATGGTTTCCCTTTGCAGGAGTAACCGCGCTGAGCTCTTTTATCTGATTCATTTGCTCCTCATTTATTCCGGGATCTTCTTCTTGAGGCTCGGTGGAAACATCCGGAACAACAGACGGATCATGATTTAAGGCAGAGTTTTTCCCATTACTGGCTTTTTTGCTTTCTGCTGCATTTTTCTTGCTGTATTCAGACGATATATTCTTATTTTTATTCAAAAAGACACCTCCAATAGAATTATTTTGCCAAAAGATAAGCGCGATATGCTTAACTCTGATTAATAAACATTTCTTAAACATAAAGCAATATTTTTTGCAGATGATATTATAAGAGATATGGCGTACAATGCTTATTTTTGATGTATATTTTTTGAATAATATTTGCTTTGTGAGATTCATATTTTGCTTTTGATAATGTAAAAATAGCCAAAATCTGCATATGTTTATATGAAAAATCTACTCTTGACGAAGCAGAGTTTGTGTGGTAATATAAATCAAATTTATAAAAGAGGTGTAGTAATGATTATTAGGTAATTCAAATTAAACGAATAGTAAGCCGGACTAAAATATAGGTCAGGGTTTGTTGTCGGAATTTGGATTGCTTAATATTTATTATACCGTTGTTATAAACATATTTACGTAGTTCGCTTTGATGTGTTTATATATAAAAGTGGAATATAAATTGAAAAATATAAGCTCTATTTTCGATAACGAACCTGTATCGTTTTTGAAAATGGGGCTTTTATCAGCTTTAATTGAAGAAAATTTCTGTATTAACTTTTCATCTTCAAAATGTTTAGTGAAATGTCTGTAAATAGAATTAATACTTGCAAGAAAAATTCAATAGCATAAAAACGGTGCATAGACACAAACATCAGACCTCAGAAAATGTTTATCTGTTTTAAAGATTTTTATAAAATTAGTCCCATTTGCTCGATTATTAAATCAGCAGCATGCAATTTTGCAAAAAGTATAAATATGACTTATTGCCGGTATTTAGTCAGAAAAAATACGAGTGTCTTAAAACATGGCAAATTAAGGAGGAATGCTTTTGCTAGAGTTAAAAAATATATCAATAACACTTCTGCAAAACAGCAGAAAGATAACAGATAATTTTTCATTTACATTAAATCGCGGCGAAAAGGCGGCAATTATAGGCGAAGAGGGAAACGGAAAATCCACTCTGCTTAAAATGATATATGACGATGGGCTTATAAGCGGATATGCAGAGTACAGCGGAGAAATAATAAAAAAGGGAAGCATAGGCTATCTTGCGCAGATGATAGACGAAAAATATTCTGATAAAACTGCGGAAGAATATTTAGATACAGATGAAATTTCTTCTTACGGCGGGTTATTTTCTGAGCTGGGATTGAATTTAGAACTATTAGGACATCAGAAGATAAGGACAATGTCGGGCGGGGAAAGGGTAAAGTTACAGCTTGCAAAAATACTGATGTCCAATCCTGACATCCTGCTACTGGATGAGCCGACCAACGATATTGATATAAACACGCTCGAGTGGCTGGAAAGCTTCATAAATAAAACACGGCTGCCTGTGCTGTTTGTATCACACGACGAAACGCTTATAGAGCATACTGCAAATGTGATAATACACATGGAGCAGCTTATAAAAAAGTCGCAGTGCCGCATAACAGTAACCCATGCGTCGTATTCTGAATATCTTTCAGCGCGAAGCCTTGCCTTTTCAAAGCAGCAGCAAATGGCGTCAAAGCAGCGTGCAGACTATAATAAGCAGATGGAAAAATGGCAGCAGATATATAATCGCGTAAATCATGAGCAGAAAAGCATATCGCGTCAGGACCCACACGGCGGCCGGCTGCTGAAAAAGAAGATGAAATCGGTAAAATCCCAGCAGCGCCGGTTGGAGCATAAAACAGAGGATTTTATTGATTTTCCCGAAGAGGAATCCGCTATAATAACAGAGTTTAGCCAAAACATATATATTCCGCGCAGCAAAGTGGTTTTGGACTTTTACGCTGATAAGCTTAGTGCTGGCGGCAGAATATTGTCAGAAAATATAAGGCTGTGTGTAACGGGAGATGAGCATATAGGGATTATAGGCAGCAACGGCGCTGGAAAATCCACTCTTTTGTCGCAGCTTTGGCAAGCCGTTAAAGACAGACGCGATATAACGGCCGAGTATATGCCGCAGGATTATTCTGAAAAATTGGATTATGCAAAGACGCCCATAGAATATTTAGCGCAAAATTTTACCAAAGATGAAATTACTAAGGCCAGAACATTTATGGGCAGCATGCGCTTTACACATGAAGAGATGACAAATAAAATAGGGGATTTAAGCGGCGGTCAAAAGGCGAAAATATTGTTTCTTGAAATGGTGCTTAAAAATGCAAACGTGCTTTTGCTGGACGAACCTACCCGCAATTTCAGCCCGCTGTCAAATCCCGTGGTGCGCCGGTCGCTTAGGGAGTTTAGAGGCGCCATAATCAGTATATCTCACGACCGCAAATATTTAAGCGAGGTGTGCGATAAAATTTACCGGTTGGACAAAAACGGGCTAACTGCCGCTTATGCGCAGGATTTTATATGAGATAAAATATTTAAGCCTCCATAGCGTAGTTATGCTTTAATAAAAGTGAATTTAGCGTAGTGGACATAGTTAAAATCCTCACGAATTATAGCCCCACAGTCCAAATTTTTGTTGCTGATTATCAATTCAAACATTGATGTCAAAATCCAAAAACAAGTAAAGAAAAACAAAGAAAGGGTCTGAATTTATTCAGACCCTTTTTGTAAAAATGAAAACAAATAATTGCTATTTACTTAATCCTGAACTTTTAAGAGCATCATCTTCCATATCAATGTCCGGCAAATCTAAAATACGCGCATCTTCCTCATCTAAAGACTGATTATATGCTTTTTCTTCCCCAGTATCAGCGTCCACCGCCGCTTTAGCCGTCGTATGTGCCGCCATACCTGACTCTTTTTCCATGCGCGCACGGGCGTTGGAAAGCATAAGCTTTATCCTGTTTTCCTGATTAATCTTTGTAGCTCCTGCGTCATAATCTATAGCGACTATATTGGCGTCGGCGTGATGATTTTTAATAGCGCGTATCATGCCCTTGCCGACTATGTGATTAGGCAAGCAGCCAAACGGCTGGGTGCAGACAATATCGACAATTCCATCGCCTATAAGCTCAAGCATTTCGCCGGTGAGCAGCCAGCCCTCGCCCATCTTGTTGCCATAGCCAAGATAATCCTTCACATTTTCTTTTATAACCTCAAACGGCTCCGGCGCACGGAACTGCGGATATTTCCTAACTGCCGCAATGAGCTCATGCTGACGTGCGGAGATATACTTCTTAAGCAGGCCGACTACTGCTCTTTTAAATATATTTGAGCCGTAAAGGTCGGCGTCCACCAGCCGATTGTCTATTTTAAACAGAATAAAATCGATAAGGCCGGGTACTACCGGCTCGCAGCCCTCTGAAAGGAGAAAATCCTCAAGATTATTGTTGCCGAGAGGGGAATATTTAATATAAATCTCGCCCACTACACCAACGCGAACTTTCGGTACTCGTGCTACTGGGATATTGGCAAAGTCCTCAGCTATTCTATCCAAATTTTCCCTAAACGACGCAGGGCCAAGCCCCTCTGATTTCTCAAACTGCGCAAGCAGCTCGTTTTCCCAAAACTCCACCATTTTGTCGGTGGCGCCTTTCTCAATTTCATACGGCCGGCACTGGTTTGCCAGCAGTACGATTATATCGCCGTAAACCATCGAGTATACAAGGCGCATAATAAGCTTTAGGTTGAGCTTAAAACCTGGATTTTTCTCAAGTCCCGACAGATTAATGGATATAACCGGGATTTTCTCAAGTCCCGCCTTTTTAAGCGCCTTGCGCAGCAGGTGTATGTAATTGGACGCGCGGCACCCGCCGCCCGTCTGGGTTATAATCAGCGCCGTTTTGTCAACGTCGTATTTGCCCGACTGAATAGCCTCTATAAGCTGGCCTATAACAAGCAGCGCCGGGTAACAGGTGTCGTTGTGTACATATTTAAGGCCGGTATTGACAATCGCCCGATGATTGGTGGTAAGCATGTCTACCTTGTAGCCTTCCATTTCAAGGCATCGCTTCATCATACCGAAATGCACAGGAAGCATCTGAGGCATAAGTATTGTATACTCTTCTTTCATTTCCTTGGTGAATATAAGCCTTCCGCTTTTATCGTAAACGAGTTTTGCCATAAAAATATTTCCCCACTTTAAGTTTATATCCCATGCCGATTAGGCTTAATATCGTAAAAGCCTTTCAGCGGTATTAAAATTTTACTTTTTATATAAGCCGACTTATATCATGCATTGTGCCGACAATTAATATAGAGGATTTTTGCATTTCTAAGAACTATCGCGGACATGTGAAAATTCAAATAGTTTGCCGTTAAAAGCATTTATATATAATTGCGGACAACAGCATTAACAAATCCTGCTGATATTTATAAGTATAGGTCTAACAGAGCTTTTTGCCGATAAATTTTGCAAAATATATATATAATTACAGCTAAAGCAAATCGAATAGCTTATGCTGTCGCATCAGCTTGAGCGTTCTTTTCTCTTTCAGATTTTTTGGCTTTAAGGGCAGCCAGCAGGCTGCGAATTCTTATTTTAACTGCGCCGAGATTGTATATTTCATCAATTTTAAGCTGAGTATAAAGCTTGCCGTGCCTTTCCAAAATCTCTCGCGTTTCATCACCTGTAATAGCGTCAAGTCCGCAGCCAAACGACACAAGCTGTACTAAGTCGATATCGTCGCTGCGTGAAACAAATTCAGCAGCGCTGTAAAGCCGAGCATGATACGTCCACTGATTAAGCACGTGCACAATAGGCTTTCCGCCAAGATGCGCGACAGCGTCCTCAGTGAGCACACATATGTCAAAGGAATTTATAAGCGAGTCAATGCCATGATTTATTTCGGGGTCTATGTGATACGGCCGGCCGGCTAAAACAATCATGTGCAGACCGTTCTCACGCGCATATTGCATTATTTCAGCGCCCTTTTTGCGGATATTTTCGCGATATTCATCGTAAGCAGCATATGCCGCGTCGCAGGCGGCAAGTATGGCCTTTTTATCCTCAGAAAGCTTCTCTTCAAAATATTCAACGGCCTTTTTCCTGAAAGTCTTAGGCTTGTGCAGCCCAAAGTAGGGAGTTAGAAAGTCGACTTCCTCAAGCCTTGCGACATTCGCCCTAAGCAGCTCTGGATAATAAGCAACAACAGGGCAGTTGTAGTTGTTGTCACTGCGTTCTTCGTCAAAATTATACGGCATGCAGGGGTAAAATATCTTATTGACGCCCTTGTCAAGCAGCCCTTCAATATGTCCGTGCATAAGCTTGGCAGGATAGCATACCGTATCCGACGGTATGGAGTATTGTCCTTTTATGTAAACCTTGCGGTTGGATTCGGGAGAAAGCACAATCTCATAGCCGAGAGATGTAAAAAATGCGTGCCAGAAGGGAAGATTTTCATACATATTAAGCCCCATTGGTATGCCGATGCGCCCCTTTGATTTTTCCGGCTTTTTGTTTTCAAGTCCGCGCAGATATTCATATTTAAACTTGTACATGTTCGGCAAATCCTTGGCTTTAGGACGTCCCAAACCTCTTTCACAGCGGTTGCCGGATATAAAGCGCCGCGGCTTTACATTATCGCCGTCAAAGAACTCATTAATTGTCAAATGACATCTATTTTGGCATAATTTGCATTCTGCCGGCTTTGATGTATGAGTAAAGCTGCTAAGCTTTTCAGCACTTGTTAAAGTGGACTTGCCAGAACAATTGTCTCTTGCATAAAGCGCTGAGCCGAAAGCCCCCATAATGCCCGAAATAGAGGGACGTATTACGTTGCAGCCAAGCTCCATTTCAAAGCTTCTCAGCACAGCGTCGTTCAAAAACGTTCCGCCCTGCACAACAATATGCTTTCCCAAATCCTGTGCCGACGACGCCCTTATAACCTTGTATATTGCATTTTTAACAACACTCATCGAAAGGCCGGCGGAGATGTCCTCAACTCCCGCGCCTTCTTTCTGCGCCTGTTTTACCGACGAATTCATAAACACCGTGCAGCGCGAACCGAGGTCCACAGGGTGCTTTGAGAAAAGCCCCAGCTTTGCAAAATCGCTGACGCTGTACCCAAGCGCTTTAGCAAACGTCTCAATAAACGAACCGCACCCTGAAGAGCATGCCTCGTTAAGCATAATAGAGTCTATTGCTCCGCCGCGGATTTTAAAGCACTTCATGTCCTGCCCGCCGATGTCTATAATAAAATCAACGTCCGGGTTGAAAAACGCCGCTGCATTGTAGTGCGCTACCGTTTCAACCAGACCCTCGTCAACAGAAAAAGCATTTTTGATAAGGTCCTCGCCATAGCCTGTAACGGCGCTGCCTTTTATATTAATCCTGTCGCCGAAGAGCGCATAAATCTTTTTAAGCTGCTCCAGCACAACGTCGACAGGATTGCCGTTGTTAGATGTATAATAAGAATATATAATCCCGCCGTCGGGAGAAATAAGCGCGAGCTTTGTTGTGGTAGAACCGGCGTCAATGCCGAGATATGCATCGCCATGATACTGTTCAGCGTCTAAATATTTGACAGTGGCGCTATTGTGACGCTTGCAAAACTCTTCATACTCCGCCTCCGTCTCAAAGAGCGGATTGAGCGTGGTAGAAACGGAGGAGGTATCGGCAGCATTTTTAAGGAGCGTCAAAACCTCGCTGAAAGCCATTGGTTTTGCATTTTTTGCATAAAGAGCCGCGCCGATAGCGACAAAGCAGTCAGCGCTTTCTGGAAATATTGCATTTTCGTCGGTAAGCTTAAGCGTTTCAATAAATCTCTGACGCAGACCCTTAAGGAAGAAGAGAGGTCCTCCCAAAAACATTATCTTGCCCTGTATTTTGCGTCCCTGCGCAAGTCCGGCGACCGTCTGGTCGACAACCGCTTGCAGGATAGAAGCAGATATATCTTCTTTTTTAGCGCCCTGATTAAGCAGCGGCTGAATATCGGTTTTTGCAAAAACGCCGCAGCGGGAGGCTATTGAATAAATCGTCTCATGATGCAGCGAAAGCTCATCAAGCTCATCAACCGTAATATTGAGCAGTGTGGCCATCTGGTCTATAAAAGAGCCGGTGCCGCCGGCGCACGAGCCGTTCATTCTCTCTTCAAGCCCGCCGGTGAAAAAGATTATTTTAGCATCCTCGCCGCCCAGCTCGATAACAGCGTCGGTGTCCGGATAAAAGCGCTCCACAGCGCCGGCAGTGGCATAAACCTCCTGCACAAATTCAATTCCGCTCTGCCTGGCCATGCCGAGTCCGGCGGAACCAGTTATTGCAGCGTTAACGGTTTTATCCTTATATTCCTGCGGCAGTTTCTCCAGCATTTCGACAGTTTTCTCTCTTACCTTCGAAAAATGCCGCTGATAGTCCTTATAAGCTATATTATCCTTCTCATCAAGCACAACTACTTTAACGGTAGTTGAGCCAACATCAATACCTATGCGCAACTTATGTAAACCTCCGATAATATATTTACCTACAGGATTATATTATAACACTTTCTTAGCCTTATGAAAAGAAAATATATTGTTAATTTTTTACCATTTTACTCTAATTTACGATATTGACATTTAAAATGAGTATTGATATAATAAAACAGTTCAAACAGAATATATATTAATAAAATATTAAATTATTTTTTGTAAAAAAAGTTATACCTAAAGTATTAGGTTTAACATATAAATGGAGAAGTATCGAAGTGGTCGCAACGAGAACGATTCGAAATCAGGTTTCCTATGCGGAGTGCCAAACGGCTGAAACCCTTGGAACCATGCGGGTTCCAGCCGAGTTCAAATTGAATAATGTTGCTTGTTCTATCCTGTTGTTCTTCCCGATTTCCACCGGCTGAATTGGTCGGCGGGTCGGGACCAGGGATATAACATAAATTTGGAGATGTACCCAAGCGGTTGAAGGGTCCGCACTCGAAATGCGGTAGGTCGGCTCAAAACCGGCGCGAGAGTTCGAATCTCTCCATCTCCGCCATGAGGTCTGCCAGCGAAAAGCTGGTAGACCTCTTTCCTTTTTATGGAGAAACCGCCGATAGGTTTTGCAGCATGGGCGCCACAATGTCCTGCTCAATGGCTGCGGCGGATTGTTTTTTCGTGGCATATTGCAGATGCCCGTAAATATCCACCGTTGTCGAGATCTCACTGTGTCCCAGCCACTCCTTTACCTGTTCCATCGGAACACCGTTTGCCAGCAAAAGCGAGGCACAGGTATGGCGAAGATCGTGGAAACGAATGTGCCGTAAATTGTTCTTGGCAAGCAACTTCCCAAAGGTCGAGGACACATA
>JAUUSE010000064.1:0-9409 GCA_030842085.1 Bacillota bacterium
TAATTCCCAGCTCTTCAAATATTGATATTATGGCGTTTAAAGTGGTCGTCTTGCCAGTGCCGGGGCCGCCGGTAAGCACAAGTATACCCTTGCTGAGCGCTTCGGATATTGCCGTGCGCTGTAAGTCCTCATACTTTATTGATAGAGACCTTTCCACATGATTTATGCGTTTTTCCGCTTCGTCGGCTTCTATGGGCTTTAAAGGCTTGCTATAAAGCATCATCTTTATTCTTTCGGCAATCTGACGCTCATAGCTGAACATGCTGTCTAAAAAGATAAAGTCCCTGCCGTCTATCTTCATTTCTCTCAGCTGTTCATTTTCTATCAGCCGGCCGCATACCTCTTCAGCAGAGATTTCACCCAGCAGCATATACGCTGTGTCCAGCAGCTTGTCCCGCGGCAGACAGGTGTGCCCGTTTAAAAGGTTGTGCTTTAATATGTATATAATCGCAGCAGATATTCTAGAATCCATGTCCTTTGGCAGGCCCAAATAATCTGCTATCATGTCGACCCGTTCAAATGCAAAATCCAAGCTGGCGCTGCAGAGTATAAACGGGTCGCTTTCTATAATATCAACCGCATCAGCGCCGAAGACCTTGTACACTCCTATTGCCTCTTCGGCGTTTATGCCGTATTTTGCAAGCGATGCTATTACTTCTCTTAATCCGAAACGGCGCCGGAAATCTTCTGCTATTT
The DNA here is from genome assembly GCA_030842085.1 of Bacillota bacterium. Classification (GTDB taxonomy): domain Bacteria; phylum Bacillota; class Clostridia; order Oscillospirales; family Acutalibacteraceae; genus Timburyella. The sequence continues at coordinate 697 of JAUUSE010000064.1, forward strand.
CCAGCGCGCGCGATTTGCTTATTCCCTTTATGCCTATAAGCCGTTCCGGCTCATTTTGCAGGATATTAAAGGTGTCGTCGCCAAATTTATCGACTATCCTTGCGGCTATAGCAGGGCCAATGCCCTTAATAGCGCCGGACGCGAGATATCTCTGCACCGCTGGTCCTGATGAAGGCAATCTGTGCTCGCAGGCTTCGGCTTTAAACTGCGGACCGTAGTTTTTATGATTATCCCAATCGCCGTACAGCTCAATGTCTTCGCCTTCGCATACCAGCGGCATAATGCCGACAGCGGTTATAAGTTCGCCGCCAGAGCTTACCTCCAGCACCGTAAAACCGCTGTCTTCATTTCTGTATGTAATTGATTCAACGTTTCCGCTAAGCTTTTTTAAATTTGAGTCCAACTTTCATCTTCCCATTAAACGGATTTTATAAGCTCCCGCTCAACATAATCATTCAGCTCTGAGCTGTTAACCAGCTTTATTGTATCGACCGTAGATATAAATTCCTCGCATATTTCAAGCGTTTCCTGCGACATGCCGCAGTCAATAGCTATAATTTTGTTATAGCAGCCATGGCCGAACAAATTCATCTTTTCTACTGCAGCGCGCAGCCTTATTTCAGCATCGTCATATTTGAGTGGAAGCAGCATGAGTCCTTTCCTTGAGCACTTTGGAACCAGCAAAACATACGTGATATATCTTATAATCTCAGTAAAACCTATTATCGCCAAAAACAGGGCAATGACAAATAATATTATCTCCGGCATATTTTTCACCTCATTACATTGTATGAGGTATACCCTTTTAAGTGCCTTGAGGATAAGCTTTAATTTTATATTTTAAAAGACACAGCAATTTACTTAATTTTAAAAATTTACTAAACTACTGAGCGACCTGAGTTATATTAATTGTGCACCTGTAATTACCGTATGCCCATACGCTGGTATTGTTAAGCATTTTAACAGTAACGTTTCTCTCATATGTGCCGGGCGATGTTATATCAGAAAGGTCTATTTCGTAATACAAATCGCCTGCATTCATTGCTTCTATAACAGCAGTCGGTCCGACCATTGTTACAGAATTAGTCGTAGTAATCTCATAGCTAAACTGCTCGCTAAGCCCCGTCACTACATGATGTCCCGCTATTGGCACGGATAAATTTCTTTCAGAATATCCGTCCATGTTAAAGGTTACCGTCACGGGTTCGGCTGCCCTGTCGGTCAGGCTTACTCCCGTCCTGTCTATATTAACAGAGCGCTGGAATTCATTGTGTGATACGCTTATATTTTTTGTACTTATACTTGCAAGATTAAGGTAGTCTATCTCCGATACCACATTAGCCTGACCTGTAATCTCAATTTCATTTGTGCTCAAAGTAGCCGGCAGCGAAAACTGCGCTGACGGAGCATCTGCATATCTTACCCTCAGTCCTACCGTCTTATTCATCATAACTGGTATAGTTATATAACATGTATTAGACGGACTTATTTCCAGCAAATCGGTTATTATCTCTGCGCCGGCTTCATCATAAAGCTTTATCTGAGCAGATGGATAAATAGTCTCTGAAAGCACCTCAGGCGTTTCAGGTGAATATACCGCCCTTACTTCTTCAATAGTGTTAAGCTCTGTCACCGGACCATATATAGTTACAGTAGAATTGTCGATAACGCTGAGCTCGCCTAAATAACGTCCTTCAGACGCCGAAACATTCTCAATATGCGGCTGAACAGGAAATGTCCTTGTTTCTTTTTGATCAAACCTTACAGTAGTTGTATCTACACTCACGCTGAAAGAAAGAGATGTGTTATCACTGTCATTCACAAGCCGCGCGCTTATTGGAAGATTATATACGCCTCTTGTATTAACGTTAATGGTTGAGGCATATGCTTCAATATCTGAATCTGTAAGACGGTAAAGGGCAAATCTCTCTCCTCTTACAGTAACATTGACGGTTTGAATGCTTTGAGTTATTACCTCAAGATTAACAGCGCTTGCCGCCGTACCAGTCGTATCAATTTTAACAGGAATATTGCTGAATACTCTTTCATCCGTAGGATTTACCGCTAAATTAATTACCAGCCAGAAAATTATTGCCAATATAATTGAAAATACAGCTACAAATCTGTTATTGTAAAACAGCTTTTTAACGTCAAATTTTTTCATTTCTATCATCTCCTTTGACGCCGTCTGTGCTGCTTTCTTCACTTTTTTTCTGGCTGTCTATATTTCCCTTGCTATCCTGCTTTATGGCGTTTTTTGATTTTTTGTCCTTTTTAGCAGGAATAATTATTTTGCGTATATTTGAAATAGTCCTTTTAATTTTAGTCTGCTTGCTGTTTTCATTGGCAGGAATAAGCTCACTTTCCAACACACTACGCAAAGTAATAGCGGTATGATTCCGCGTAATTCCGCCGTTTCTGGTAATGGAAATAGTGCCTGTTTCTTCCGACACTACTACGACTACCGCATCAGATTCCTCTGTTACACCTATAGCTGCACGGTGACGGGTGCCAAGCTCTCTGCTTATATCCGGGTTTGATGTAAGCGGAAGTATGCATCCCGCCGCATAAATATGGGCATTTCTTATTATAACCGCTCCATCATGAAGCGGTGACTTCGGATAGAAAATATTTTGTAGCAAATCAGACGACGGGAGTGCGTTTATTATTGTACCCGTATTAAGTATTTCTCCCAGCATTGTTTCTTTTTCGAATACTATAAGAGCGCCCGTCTTCGTTTCCTGCATCGATTTACAGGCACGGACTACAGCATCAATACATAGTTTTGTCTCTTCTTCCTCTTCTACCTTTGTTATTCTTCCGATTATATTAACCCTGCTGCGCCCAAGCTTTTCCAGCGCATGTCTAAGCTCCGGCTGAAATACTATTACTATAGCAATAAGTCCAATTTGGAAGACATACTGCATAAGCGTACGAAGCATAAACAAATCAAGCCATAGCGCAATAAGATAAACAGCAATCAATATGAGCAGGCTTTTAAAAAGCTGCCCCGCCTTAGTTTCTCTTATAAATTGTATGGCTTTATATATTATAAAAGCAACAATAAGTATATCCAGCAGATTAGAAAAGCTGAATGACTTAAACATATTTAATATTTCATTCATTATACTGGTAAATACTGACATATAAACGCTCCAAACGCTAAGCCTTTATATTATATTCTAACATATCTGGCGTTATATGCAAGATATTTCTGGCAAAAACAAAATAATATCCCGCTGCCTTTTACTGCGGGATATTATACTTTTTTATATTGCGGTTGATTTGACGGAAAGTTCTTCAATTTTCCGTGCAAACTGCATAATTTCGGATATATTGTTATATATTGAAACGCTTGCACGAATAGCACCGAATTCATCTGTTCCCATAAACCTATGCGCGGCCGGCGCGCAGTGGAGCCCTGCTCTTACGGCAAATCCTGCCTCAGATAAATATTCCGCAGCGCTTTCGCTGGGCATTTCTTTTATATTAAAGCTAAGCACCGCAACATTATTTCTCTCTGTCGGATATTCAGTATAAAGCTCTACTCTTTCAATATTTCCCAATTCCACATAAAGCCGCTGTATAAGCTCCATTTCATATGAATGAATTTTGCTAAGCGTCTTAGACGCAACAAAATCTATACCTGCCGCACAGGCAATAATGCCAGGAGTATTAATTGTTCCGCTTTCAAGGCGCTCAGGCATGTCAGCAGGCTGCTCAAGGCTTGACGAGAAAGTCCCAGTTCCTCCCTCGATTATTGTCGAAAGTTTTATATCACAGTTGGCTATCATTATTCCGAGCCCCGCCGGCGAGTATAAGCCCTTATGCGGAGCGACGCATAAAAAGTCGATATTCATACTGTGCATATCAATGGGCAGCACGCCGGCCGACTGAGCGGCGTCCACGGCAAATAATATGCCGCGGCTATGACACATCTTTCCTATCTTTTCTATTGGCATGCGTACTCCCCATACGTTTGACGCATGAGTACAAACGATAAGTTTAGTATTAGGCTTTATAAGGCTTTCAAAAGCGCTTACTGTTTCAAAATCATTTCCTGGCACGACATGCGCCTCGTCATATTCAACGCCTATCTTTGACAATGCATACACCGGCCGCATTACAGCATTGTGCTCCATAGACGAGACAATACAATGGTCACCTGGCAGCAAAACGCCTTTTATAACCATGTTGAGAGCCTGCGTACAATTCATTGTAAAGGCTACCTTCGCAGGATCATCTGCGCCGAAAAATCCACATATTTTTTCGCGGGCAGAATATATCGCCTCGGCAGTTCGAACCGACAGACTGTGCCCGCTGCGACCGGGATTTGCACTGTAATCAGATAAAGCTTTGCTAAAAGCTCTGCGAACGCAGTGAGGTTTTATAAGGGTTGTGGCGGAATTGTCCAAATATATCAAAGCGTATCACCATCGCTTATACCATAAACTTTTATATTATTCTCTCCAAGGATTCTTGCCGCTTTAACAGCGTCCAAATCTTCGACCGTTATGCTGTAACCGCAGCCAACTCTATTTAGACTTGCCGGAGTTCTCTCCATATTTGCTCTGTAGCCCATCCTGCGAAGTAAGTCTCTTCCCTTTATCGCATAGGTAACAGAGCCGACCATAATGAGTGGATTATTCATCAATATTCACCTCACATAGCTATAATATGTAAGGACATGCATTTTTGACAGAGCTATGTATGAAAATATTATCAGAATAAAACTATCTACTTTTATATAAAAACGCTCTGCTTTAGTAAATCCTGTACCACATGAGCGCTTTTATAAAAATGATATTCTCTATAAAACATAAGACACTGGCGGTTTCTCCGCTTATTTTGCATATGATATGCAAGCTTACTATAAACAGTAATTTTTATACGATATATTTCTGCCAACACTTAGATAAATCTAAATACATAATATGACAATTAGCCAATTATGTGACAGTTATATTTGTTTTGCTCAGCTCTTACGATTATGCAGCAGCAATCCGCCAAAGGTTGTAATATTTGCGCGCAGCAAATTATGAGCTTTCCCTAAACAACAAAATCAGGACGGCTGACTACCGTCCTGCAAGGCTTTACTATAATGTCGAATTTATATACTTTTTCACAGATAAAATTTTCTCTAAAAGAGCATCAATGTAAAAAAGGTTTATATCTTGCCTATTAATATAAATATCTCCTCAGCAGCTTTTAAAAGCCAAAAGCGCGGCCTGCCTGCCCAGCATAACCCCAAATATACAAAGCACAACGCTTAACAAAACATAAACCGCTCCCATTATATATCCACCTTTTTGAAATAGATTAAGCGCTTCTAAAGAAAAGGTAGAAAATGTAGTAAATCCGCCACATACCCCTGTTTTCCAAAACAGCAGCCATTTTTCATGCATTCCCCTTGCCTCTGACAATCCCACCACAAAGCCTATCAGCAATGCACCCATCAGGTTAGTGATTAATGTTAAAATAGGGAACGCTATCTTTGTCGGAATAAGGCTTAAAAGATATCTTCCCACAGCGCCCACCGCACCGCCGGCGGCAACCATTAATATTTTTATCAAGGCTATCGCTTCTCTCCTTATAATCGCCGATTATTTGGCTTTTATAATCTATCTTTATTGAACAATCTGCCATCATATATTTTATAAATACAGCTTATTCTATAAGTACGGCGGCATATGATGATATTCCCTGCATGTTCCCTGTAAAGCCAAGCCCCTCTTCTGTCGTTGCTTTAACATTTACACAGTCTATATCTATATCGCAGGCGAGAGCAATATTGCTGCGCATTTTCTCTATAAACGGAGCTAACTTCGGGCGCTGGGCGGTTACGCAGGCATCTATGTTTGATATTTTGTACCCTTTTTCCCTTACCATTCGGCAAACAATTTTCAGCAGCTCCACGCTGTCCGCGCCGCTGTATTTTTCGTCACTGTCCGGAAAATGACGTCCTATATCGCCAAGAGCGGCGGCGCCGAGCAGCGCATCGGAAATTGAGTGCAGCAGCACGTCGGCGTCGGAATGCCCCAGCAGACCGAGCTCAAAGGGTATATCAACTCCGCCTATTATAAGTTTTCTGCCCTTGCACAGCTTATGTACATCATATCCAAATCCTATTCTCAATTATATTAACCTCCGAAATTTATAAAAATATGCCGACTTAATATAAAAATGCTTAATTGAAAATCATTTGTGCAGTCAAATTAAAAACATTATGTAAACTCTTCTCCGGCACAACATTCTGCAATAAATAAAAGCTGAACTACACTGTGCACATATCTTTTTCAGTCAGATTTTTTAATCAGCATAGCCTCTGCGACGGCGATGTCCTCCGGTGTGGTGATTTTAATGTTTTTATAGTCGCCCTCAACGATTTTTACTTCTCTTCCAGTCTCCTCGACAAGCGAGCAGTCGTCGGTTGCCGCCGAGCCCACGCTGCATGCTCTGTTAATAACTGGTAAAAAGATATCCGCCTTTATCACCTGCGGCGTCTGCACTGCTATAAGCTCATCTCTTTTAAGAGTATCGAGCACAAAAAGCTCTTTATTAACTCGTTTTACTGTGTCCTTAAGCGGCACCCCCGGCGCAGCAGCGCCGTATATCCTCGCGGCGGATACTGTCCTTTTTATTACCTCACTGCTTATAAGCGGCCTCGCGCCGTCGTGTATAGCGAAATAGTCGCTGCCGTCAGCCGCTTTCACTGCCGTCAGCACCGATTCCATTCGTGTCTCTCCGCCCTGCACTATGTCGGTAAGTTTTGATATATTATACTCACCGCACAATTTTTCAACATCGGCAATGCTTTCTTTTGCAGCGGATACAATAATTTTATCAATATTGCAGCTCTTTTCAAACGCCAGCAGCGTCCGTGCAAGCACAGGTATACCAAGAAGCGGCGCAAACAGCTTGTTTATCCCCTTCATCCGCGACGACGAACCGGCGGCAACTATTAGCGCAGCTACGCTTCCGCTTTCATCCACAACGCTGTAATCAAGCTTAAATTCGGCTACTGTATCAGGCATTAATAAAACTTCCATTCATATTAGTGTAATTTCAAATCTCTAAAAACTGAGCAATCAAAATTTATATACATATTTAATAATATTATATATTCCACAAATATTTATTTCAATATGCTGCCGCATTGAAATAGGAAATTTGCTGTGTTATAATAATTGAGCAAAATCTAAAAAGCTTATTTTATGCATATTAATGCGGCATTGATTTTTCAATGCTCATTTTTTACTTGTATAAACTATGCAGACTGGCATTTTAATAAACGACTGTAGATTTTGTCAAATTATAAGTTTAATTTTAAATGTTTTGGAGGCAAAAAAATGAACGATTTAAAGCGCGTAGCCGCTATACATGATATATCGGGCTATGGAAAATGCTCGCTTACAGTGGTAATGCCGGTAATGTCGGCAATGGGAATTGAGGTATGTCCTGTACCCACCGCACTTCTTTCCACTCATACCGCCGGATTTACGGGATATACTTTTAACGATTTAACGGACGATATGGAGGGATTTTTAAATCACTGGAAAACCCTCGACTTAAATATAGACTGCATATACAGCGGATTTTTAGGCTCTGAGCGGCAGATTGACATAGTATGTAAGTATATAGACACATTTAAAAATGCCATAGTAGCCGTAGATCCGGTAATGGGCGACAACGGCAAAATCTACGCTACTTATAACGAAGAAATGTGCCGTGGGATGAGACTGCTTGCCAGCCGTGCCAATATAGTGGTTCCAAATCTCACAGAGGCCGCATATATTTTAGAGGAAAAATATCCAGAAAGCGGCACACTTGATAAGGCATCAGCGCTAGAGTGGCTTAAAAAGCTGTGCGATATGGGTCCGGACACGGCAGTACTCACAGGTCTTACCGACGGTGAAGATATTTTTAATGCGGGATATCAGAAAGCGACCGGCGAGCTTACAATATCAAAATGCAAGAAAATACCAGGCAATTTTCATGGCACCGGCGACCTTTATTCATCCATTCTTATAGGTTGCCTTATGAAAGGCGATAATCTTAAGTCTGCACTCGACAAGGCTACGGAATTTGTTTACATCTGCGCTAAGGATGCGCACGATATTAATCTTCCGACAAATCTCGGCGTAAGATTTGAAAAGTATATGAAAGAGCTTGTGCAGTTTTAGTATTGTGTATTGATGCTATGAGCTGAATTAAACACTTTATCACAGAAAAGGCTTATATGAAATATAATATTATCTTTTTGGCAGAACTAATATCTTTCTTTGCTAGATACTATAACTTATATCTTAGTTTGCGCTGTAAAATAAATATTTAAATGGTTAAAAGCCGGTTGCAATAACTGAAGTATGGCAAAATTTTTAGTGCATAAAATCTGCATTATCTTACCTCAGCTAACAGTAAACCGGCTGTATTTTTTAGTTTATCGGCTTTAAAGTAATGAATAATGATTAATATTAAACATACTTATTAACGCAATAATAATCGGTGTAGGATTATAACCATATTTGTCATAATGGCTAACAACGGTCTTTCTATAAAATATGATTTTTTCATTGTTTTTAAAATGCCATAATATTTAAAATTTATTATAATGCAGAAAAGCACGCATATATTGCGTGCTTTTAATTAATAAATATAATGGCAGTGTGAAACTTTTTCTGTAAATATGTAATTGAAGAGGTTCTTCTATGGT
>JAUUSE010000065.1:0-9139 GCA_030842085.1 Bacillota bacterium
GAGATGTACAAATAGCATATATGCATAACTTTATTTTATATTATCGCCGCGTCGGGTTCAAGGGCGTTTATTGCGTGAAAGCTTATATAAGTCCCGTAGTTTAAAGAAATGAGTTTAAGCATTTGAATTTATATATAAAAGTATTAAAGACGGCGGCGCGTTGACAAATTGGAAAAGATTTAGTATAATTAATGAGTATAAAAATGGCAGTGATTAAGATTAAGCAGTGATATGCATCTAAAGAGAGGGAGTATAATGCTGAGAGTTCCTGTTGTGTGCGCTGCAGAGCCGTCTTATAGCCGCTGTGGAGACACAGACGTAAGCACCGCGTTAAGGGCGGAGAGCGGCCGTATAATACGGCAATTTGGGTGGTACCGCGGAGTTTGCTTTCGTCCCATGACGGACGGAGGCTTTTTATTTTTTTGAGGATAAGGGGACTGAAAAACATGGAATGGACGTCGCTAACGGATTTAAGAGAAAAATTTTTGAGTTATTTTGAAGGGAAAGGTCATCATCGGTTTAAGAGCTTTTCGCTTGTGCCGGACGGGGACAAGAGCCTGCTGCTCATAAACTCCGGCATGGCTCCGCTTAAGAAATTTTTTACCGGCGAGGCGACACCGCCTAAAAAGCGCGCGACAAGCTGCCAGAAATGCATCCGCACGCCGGACATTGACAATGTCGGCAAAACAGCGCGGCACGGCACGTTTTTTGAGATGCTCGGCAACTTCAGCTTCGGCGACTATTTTAAGCGCGAGGCTATACAGTTTGCGTGGGAGTTCTGCACAAAGGTAATAGAGCTTCCGGTGGACAAGCTGTGGATTTCCGTTTACGAGGGCGACGACGAGGCGGCCGACATATGGGTTAACGAGATAGGCGTTGCGCCGGAGAGAATAGTACGTCTCGGCAAGGAGGACAATTTCTGGGAGCACGGCACCGGCCCCTGCGGCCCTTGTTCGGAGATATACTTTGACCGCGGGCCGGAAAAGGGCTGCGGGCGTCCCGACTGCCATGTCGGCTGCGACTGCGACAGGTATGTTGAGTTTTGGAATCTTGTTTTCTCGCAGTTTGACTCCGACGGCAAGGGCAACTATGCTCCGCTCAAGCAGAAGAATATCGACACCGGCATGGGGCTTGAGCGTCTTGCCTGCATTATGCAGGGAGTGGACAACCTCTTTGAGGTGGACACCATAAAAAATATTACCAGCAGGATATGCGAGATATCCGGCCACAAATACGGCGAGGACGAAAAAGCGGATGTATCGCTGCGTATAATAACCGACCATATGCGCTCGTCGGTGTTTATGATATCCGACGGCATAATAGCGTCGAACGAGGGGCGCGGATATGTTTTGCGCCGACTGTTGCGCCGTGCAGCGCGTCACGGCCGCCTGCTTGGCATTGACCGCCTGTTTTTGGCGGACGTCGCTGAGACGGTTATAAATGAGAATAAAAAGGCGTATCCGGAGCTGGAGGAGCGCAAGGAGCTTATATATAAGGTTATAACTACTGAAGAGGAATCTTTCAGCCGCACGATAGACCAGGGACTTCAAATACTTGATGAAATGACAGCACAGGCTGAAAACAATATGCTGTCCGGTAAGGACGCTTTTATGCTGTACGACACTTTCGGCTTCCCGCTGGATTTAACCCGCGAGATATTGTTGGAACGCGGCATGAATATAGATGAAGAGGAATTTACACGCCTTATGGCCGACCAGCGCGACCGTGCGAGGAAAGCCCGCAAGGACATGAACGACGCGTGGGCCGGCGAGGGCAATATATTTAAAGATGTACCTGCCACAAAATTTGTAGGTTACGAGCTGGACGCATGCGATGCGACGGTCGCGGCAATGTCGGGCGACGGGCTTTCAGAGGGCGAGCAGGGCATAATAGCATTGGACAAAACGCCGTTTTATGCCGAGAGCGGCGGACAGGTCGGCGACCATGGAATAATATCAAACAACGGCGGAGAATTTGCAGTAGAGGATGTTAAAAAGAACGAGGACGGCGTATATATGCACATGGGCCGCGTAATAAGCGGGAAATTTGCCACCGGTGATATTGTTAAGGCGGAAATAGACGTTATACGCCGCAATGCTATACGCCGCAACCACACGGCGACGCACCTGCTCCAGGCGGCGTTGCGGAAGGTCTTGGGCAGCCATGTGCAGCAGGCGGGTTCTATGGTGGACGACAGAGAGCTGCGTTTTGACTTTACCCATTTTTCCGCCATGACGCCGGTGGAAAAGCAGCAGGTAGAAGACATTGTAAACGGATATATATTGTCGGCGCTGCCGGTCACCACGCGGGAGATGCCGGCTGACGAGGCAAAGGCTACGGGCGCCATGGCGCTGTTTGGAGAAAAATACGGCGACATAGTGCGTGTAGTATCGGCGGGCAGTGAAAAGGCGGGCAATGTTTCCGTTGAGCTTTGCGGCGGCACGCATGTGACGAATACATCAAACGTGGGACTGTTTAAGATTGTATCGGAAAGTTCTGTGGCATCGGGAGTACGGCGTATAGTCGCAGTAACCGGCAGCGGAGTAATAAATCTTCTGAATAGTTATAAATCGGCGGCGGAAAATGCGGCTGATATACTAAAAGCGGCCGGTATTGACGACCTTGAACGCAGAGCGTCGCAGGTAATGTCTGAGATGAAAGAGCAGGAACGGGAGATAGAAAAGCTGCGTGCGCAGATAGCGTCATCTCAGGCCGACGACATAATAAAATCGGCAAAGGACATTGGCGGTTTTAAGTTTATTGCATCGGCTGTTTCCGACATAACTCCTGACGCAGCGCGCTCAATGTGTGATAAAATAAAGTCTGACTATAAAAATTCCGTAGTGATAATTGCCTCAGTATCCGGCGGCAAAGTAACGTTTGCGGCTGCCTGCGGCAAGGAAGCGGTAGAAATGGGTGCGCACGCCGGAAACATTGTGAAAAAAGCGGCAATGGCGGCCGGCGGCAACGGCGGCGGCAGGCCAGACAGCGCAATGGCCGGAGGAAAGGATGCCTCCAAGGTGCAGCAGGCGCTTATAGCGGCAGAGGAGGCGCTCAGAGAGACGTCAAAGGCTTAGATGCGGCAAAGGCTTCTGCAAAAGTAGTGTGAATCTGTTTATGGATTGGCTTTAATAAGCTAAAAAAGGAAATTTATGGTTTCGTTGAGTGAGTATTTGGAAAACCCATGCGGGACACTTTCCGTTCCGTACTGGAAAGCAAAGAGCATAATAATACCGAAAGATATACGAATAGTTCATGAAAATGCTTTTTCATCAGATTTACTTGACAAATATGATGATACTGTGTACTTTAGGCTGCTCCATGATTTCAGGGATATTTCTTTTTCAGAATCGCCAAATTTCTTAATTAGAACTGCCGACATAAAGGATATTGACGAAATGGTCGCTATTATTAATGCGTCCTATTATGACCTGCATGTAGACAGTGAACAGCTTAAGGCATATACGAAAACTATCGTTTATGACCAAAGGCTCTGGGTTTTTGCTGTTGATAAGGACAGCGATAAAAGAATAGGCTGCGGTATAGCAGATTTTGATGCACAAGCAAAAGAGCTCAGCCTTGAGTGGATACAAGTGCTTCCGACTTGGAGAAGAAAAGGTGCAGGAAAGGCTATAGTTAACGGCCTGCTAATGAGGAGGCCGGAATCAGCACGTTTTGCCACTGTATCGGGAAAAGTCAATAATAGCACTTGTCCTGAAAAATTATATCGCAAATGTGGATTTAATGGACATGACTACTGGCACATATTAAAACAAAAGGACGCGGAATAACAATTATATATTATTCATAGCCAAAATTGTGTAAAGGCTATAGACATACAGAGGTATGTCAATATAATTTTTAAAGGAGTGTCGGATATGGACTGCATTTTCTGTAGAATAATAGACGGCGAGATACCGTCGACAAAGTATTATGAGGATGATTTGGTAATAGCCATAAAGGACGTAAATCCGCAAACACCTTTTCACGCGCTGATAATGCCGAAGCAGCACATAGAATGCGCTCTTGATATTGATGAAAGCAATTCGGCGCTTATAGCGCATGTCTTTGAAGTAGCGGCCAAAATCGCAAAGGAGAACGGCCTTGACGGCGGCTTCAGGATAATAAACAACTGCGGAGAGGACGCTGGTCAGACGGTAAAGCATATACATTTTCATCTTCTTGGCGGCATAAAAATGTCTGAGAAGATAATTTAGGGGGATATGTATGAAAGACAAGACATACAGCATGGAAATAGCAGGGCTTAAAAGGGAGCTGCCGCTCTGCAGCATCAACGATAAGATAGACATAGCTGCGTTTATAATATTTGGCGATGTGGAGCTTACTGTAGCAGCTTCGGCGGAGCTCTTAAAAAAAGCTCCGGACTTTGATATAATAATAACGCCGGAGGCTAAAAGCATACCGCTCGCCTATGAGATGTCGAGGCAGTCGGGCAAACCGTATGTGGTGGCCCGCAAAAAGGTAAAGCTGTATATGCGCAATCCGGTTGGAGTAAATGTGAAGTCGATAACAACGGAGGGCGTGCAGAAGCTTTATATAAGCGAAGCGGAAGCAAATATGATGGAAAGTCGCCGAGTACTTGTTGTAGACGACGTCATAAGCACGGGCGAATCGCTTGAAGCGGTGCGTCAGCTTGTAAAGCTCGCCGGAGGAGATATTGTTGCATCCTGCTCCGTACTGGCGGAGGGCGACGCTGCAAACAGGGACGATATAATATTTTTAGAGCCGCTCCCCCTCTTTAATAAATAGGCTGAGAGCGGGCTTCTACGGCCGAAATTATGTGCATAGCTCAAGTGGGCGCTGCGGGATATTTGTGCTTTTGAAGCAGACTGCTACATCGGAAGCCGTCTATTGCTGCGGCTATGCTTGGGCACGTCTGCACCGGCATAATTTATTTGCATCGCAAATGATGCTGACAGACCGCCGCATCTTTACATGAGTAACTCCGCAGCTGTGGGGGAATAGAGCGGATTTGCCGCTTTATGTGTGGTGAAAAGGCAGCAAGTGAGCCAAAAGAATATTGTGCTGTTTATGTTTTCGCATTAAGCGTAAATTTATCGGACTTGCGGCAATAAGCCGTACAGACGATTTGCTGTACTTTTACATATGCGCAGCTTGTCTGGAAGCAGGACGAATAAAGCAAAAGCGGTTAAAGCTGTACGGTGCAAGAAGACAAGCTTTGCGAAAAGATGAACCGCATCGGCGCTCAAAAGCGCCGGCGCGACGGGCTTACAGCACAGAGTGCTGCACACAAAATCAGAATTAAAGATTTATGCAAGCAGCTCGCTGCCACGACGGGTGATAAAATATATCCATAGTTATCGGCATAGGCAATGATTTGGTAAAAATATGTAAATGCCGTCTGAATAGGCGGTTGTGATTTTAATCATGTTTTAGCTCAAGTATTTAAGCAGATTGGTGAGATAGAAATAATCAATTTTACATATGTAAAGACGCGTATAGCTTGTTAACCTGAAATAAAAGCTGAAGGCGGTGAGCAATATGATAAAACGGCCTGTTGCACTTATAGGCTTAGTTTTCTTTATGTCGCTCATCGCCGTTAATTATATAAGCCTGACGGCGGCGATAATCTGCGGTATAATATCGCTGGCCGGCGGGATTGTTGCAGTGTCGGTAAAAAGGTTTCGCAAGAGGAAGGAATATGCAATATCGCTCTTTTCGGTCACGGCGGCTGTAGCAATGTTTGTAAGTTTTACGCTGATTTTTGTAGAGCCGGTGCAGATGCTCGACGGGCTTAAGCTTCCCGTTACAGGCAGAATTGTCGACGAAATTGAAAGCGACAACGGCAGATATACATATACCATTAAGACTGAGAGCATAGGCCATGACAAAGCGCCGCAGAAGATAAAGATAAAGGTAAATACATATTCAAAGCTGTATGCAGATATATATGATAAAATAAGCACCACGGTAGAATTTCACGCTATGTCCGACAGCTCAAAACCGTTTAACTACTCTTCTGGAGTATATATAACAGGCTTCATCAGCGGCGGCACTGAGACGAAAGTCGAAAGCGACGGCTACCGTCCTCCGTATTATTACGCGGTAATGCTTAGGCGGTATATGCACAATAAAATCTACGAATATTTGCCAAATGATGAAGCGTCTATAGTGAGCTCGGTCGCCCTCAACATAACCGACGGCATATCAGACGAAGTAAAGACGGATTTCAGGGACAGCGGGATATATCATCAGCTGGCGGTTTCGGGCCAGAACATGGGAATAATAGTGCAGTTTTGCTTTTTGCTGCTGCACAGACTTTTAAGCAAGCGAAAATCCGCGCTTATTACTATCGGACCCATTATACTTTTCATGGCCGTTACGGGATTTTCGCCATCGGTTGTGCGTTCCGGCATAATGAATATAATTTATCTGTTGGGCCTCACACTCGGCCGCCGGGCCGACAGCCTCAATTCTCTGGCCGTCGCAGTGATTATAATGTGCCTGATAAATCCCTTTAACGCAATAAATGTCGGACTGCAGCTGTCGGCGTATGCCACTTTGGGGCTTATACTTCTTACAGGACCCATTACGAGATTTTTCCGCAGGGCATATCTTCCAAAATCCAAAAGAGCGCGCCGGATAGTAAAGATGCTGTATTCTTCCACCGCTCAGACGCTCGCGGCCACGCTGCTGCTGATACCCGTGTCGATACTGCAGTTTGGATATATCTCGATTATAGGCATAGTGACAAATTTGCTGGCGCTCTACATATCGCTTATAATGCTGGTGCTTGCCGCCTCGCTGCTGGCAATATCGGCTGTCCCCTTTACCGGCTTTATTGTATATCCCGGCATGGTAATAGTCGGACTTATGGCCAAGTATATAATTGCGGTAGCGCATATTATGGCAAAAATACCATTTGCGACTATACCCACAACTTATCGCTATATTTATTTATGGCTGGCGGGCGCGCTTATACTCACAGCTTTGGCCTTTTTGCTGCATCGTCATAAGGGCGTAATAAAATGGACAGCCATAATGACCTGCGTAGCGTTGGTTTGCGGCACGGTATCTTATGGTATAATATATAAAGACGTCACTCACATAGGCGTGATAAGCGCCGGTTCGGGTCAGATGGTAATGCTGACGCGAGGGAATAAATCTGTACTTATCGGCTGCGGCGGCGATGCATCTGCGGTTTATAATCTCAAGGACTATATGCGCCGACGCGGCATAAGAGAGATAGACACTGTTATAGTACCTGAGCTGGATGAATATTTCAGCGCCAATGCAGCGGAGGTAATGAGCCAGATTGATGCCAATATCCTCATAAGCCCGCCGGATAGCGGCGGAACTCAGCCGCTCTCTTCTCTAAGCATGGAGGGGATTGAAAAAATTGAGCTGACGGGGTACGATAGGATAGACATATTTGAAAATGTGTATGTCTGCTGCAATGCTGACAAAAATTATTCGATACTGCACGCAGGAGATGCCTCTGTGATAATAGCGGGGCCGGGCGCGGACACGGAAAACAGTCCGGCGGACGTGCTGATATGCGGCGCGTCGTTTCCGCAGTCGGTAGAGCTTTACAGCGACGCGGCGGTGATAGTCGGGGCGTCGGCGCGCATAGAGGACAAAGTGTTCAACAGGATGAAAGAGCTGGGTATAGCCGCTTATACGACGGTTGACAATGACATGATAATAGAGATACGGGACAACGGCAATTTTAAGATAAGGCGGGGAATGTAGCATGCCGGCAATAAAAGAAGAAAATTTAAGAGCGCAATTAAAATCCAAATGCTTAAAGCCGGTTTACCTGCTTTACGGGCCGGACGCATATTTAAAGCAGTATTATGCTGAGAAAATAGCCGCCGCCTCTCCGGCAGAGACGGAGAAGCTAAGCGGCGAAAATTTTGACGTATCGGACTTTTTAGACAAGGTGCAGATGCCGGACTTTTCCGGCAACGGGCGCTGCTATGTTATATGCGATCTTGACTTTGAAAAACTGGCAAAGCCTGATTTTGAAGAGATGAAAGCCTTTTTGTCAGAGCCGCCGGACATGGGCGTTACAGTATTCTGGTTTGATTCCGTAGAGCTTGACTATAAGCGCTCATCAAAGGTAAAGTCGATAATTTCGGCGGCAAACAAGGGCGGCTGCACTGTTTTGCTGGAGCATCGGACCGGCATGTCGCTTGCGAAAGTGCTGTGCGACAGGGCGACAAAGCAGCGCCGCACGCTGCCGACGTCTGAGGCCAATTACATGGTTCAGCGCTGCGGCGACGATTTGCAGCAGCTGCTGAGCGAGGTGGACAAGCTCTGCCTTTACTGCGACGACGTTATAACAAGGAATGACATAGATAAGATATGTACGGTGTCGGTGACGGCGTCGGTTTACGACATGACGGCGGCAATAGTGTCGGGTAATGCCCAAAAGGCGCTGACGCTTTATAACAACCTGAGATATGAACAGGTGGAAAATATAATAATACTTTCGGTAATATCAAGCGGTTTTGCAGACATATACCGCGCGGCAGCGGCGTCGGACAGGGGTGTGCCTATGGAAAAGGCGGCGTCGGACATGGGTTATGGTGCAATGGGCTGGAAGCTCAAAAACGCCGCGCGTCTTGCACACAACATAAGCGGTAAAAAAATACGCTCGCTTATAGAAACAATAGCGAATACCGACGCTGACATAAAAAGCTCTGGCGTCGATGCAGATATAATAATGGAAACTCTTATAATGTCGCTTATACGGCAGATAAAAGCGGTGTAGAATATGATAACTCTTGACCGGCCCATAATAGTTGAGGGCAGATACGATAAAATAAAGCTTAAATCTATTATAGATTCCGTGGTGATAGAAACCGGCGGGTTTAATATATTTAAGGACAAGCAGAAGCTTAACATGATAAAACGTCTGGCGGAAAAGACGGGAATTATAATAATGACTGATTCTGATGCGGCGGGATTTAAAATAAGGTCATATTTAAAATCCGCCATACCGGCGGACAAGATTATAAACGTTTATATTCCGGATATATTCGGCAAAGAAAAGCGCAAGGCGCATCCGTCGGCAGAGGGCAAGCTCGGCGTTGAGGGTTTAAAGACGCAGGTGATAATAGAGGCGCTGGAGCAAGCCGGCGCGATAAAAGAA
>JAUUSE010000066.1:0-8950 GCA_030842085.1 Bacillota bacterium
GCTTAATGATAACGCCGATTTGTCCGCACTCGCTGTTTTCACGCTCAATACTGGTCAGAGAAAATTCACTGCTTGAGATATCGTGCGACATACGGCCGTGCAGCGAGGTTATGCTGACAATAGACGGCGAAGAGTATATACGCCTTAATGGCGATGAGAGGATAAAGGTGAGAAAATCACCTGATAAATATGCACAGCTGATAAAAATAAAAAGCGACAGCTTTTATCATATTTTTAAGAGCAAAATGAGAGACCGAATGGATATCTGAAAGGAAGAATAGTATGAAAGGCGAGCGGCAGAGGGCTATACTTAATATAATTTCAGAAAATTATGTGGATACTCAGGAAGAGCTTACGCGCCTTTTGAAAGAGGCGGGCTATAATGTCACGCAGGCAACGGTTTCGCGGGATATTAAAGAGCTTCATTTAATCAAAGCGCAGGGGCACGACGGCCGTTCAAGATATGTTCACCGTCAGCCGAATTCACCTATGAACAATTACAAAACAATACTTAAAAGCTCAATAGTGAGCGTTAATTTCGCAATGAACGATGTTGTCGTGAAGTGCTATTCCGGCACGGCGCCGGCATCGGCTGCTGCTATTGACGCTATGGATATATCAGAGATAATAGGTACGGTGTCCGGCGATGATACTATTTTAATAATTGCGTCGAGCGAGAAAAACGCAGAAAAAATAAGCCATATTTTAAAGGATTTTATTGACAAGTAATTATACTTGACTTTGACTTGATTTAATGATATAAATTACTGAATTTAGTAAAGGTAATATACATTACACATCTTTGCGGTGATGATATGCTGAAATTTTTGACAATTAACAACATAGCGGTTATAGAGCATGCGGAAATAGAATTTTTCAGCGGCTTCAATGTGCTGACAGGCGAAACGGGCGCAGGAAAATCGATAGTGATTGACTCTATAAACGCTGTGCTCGGCGAGCGAACCTCACGCTCTATAATAAGGACGGGGTGTGAGCGGGCGTCGGTAAGCGCTGTTTTTGAAAATGTCGATGACGGCATAATATCATCTTTAAAGGAAATGGGGTACGAGCCGGAGGCGGACGGCAGCATAATCATACAGCGAGTTATATCGGCGGACGGCAAAAGCAGCTGCCGTATATGCGGTACTCCCGCTGCGGCGGCAACGGTTAAAGAGATGGCCGGCCGACTTATAAGCATACACGGCCAGCACGATTCGCAGCTGCTGCTTAATCCGCAGAACCATATTAAATATTTGGACGCCGTTGCCGAGAATGACAGCATTAAGCGCGAATATTACAAATGCTACCGTCGCGCGGTTGACATAAAAAAAGAACTGGCGTTGCTTACACAGTCTGAAAGCGACAAGACGGCGCGGCTGGATTATTTGAACTTTTTAATAAATGAGCTTGAAAGCGCTGATATAAAGCCGGGAGAGATGGAACTGCTTAAGGAAAAGCAGGTGCTGTGGCGCAATTACGAAAAGCTTATGGAGCTTATGTCTGCCGGTACGTCTATGCTTGACGGCGATGATATGTCGCCGGGGGCGGTGTCGCTTGCTGAGTCGGCAGCAGAAGCGTTGGATGAAGCTGAAAAGTACGATGCATCGCTTAAGGGACTATCAGAGCGGTTGCGCAGCGCGGCATATGAGTTGGGAGAGGTGCTGTCATCTGTGAAGCGCGCCGCGAGCGATATTGACTTTGACTCCGGCGACCAGCAGGCAATGGAAGAACGGCTGGATTTGCTTTACCGGCTGACGCATAAATACTCTGCCGATGAGGACCGCCTTATTGAAATTCTTGAGGAATCGAAAAAAGAGGCGGCGGGAATTGTCGGTGCTGAGGAGAGAATAGCTGAGCTTGAGAGTGAGCTTGAAGAAGCTTCGGCAAAGCTTGAGGCTGCGGCAAGAAAGCTTACTGATACGAGAAAATCGGCGGGAGGAAAACTGAGCAAAAAAATTTCGGATGAATTGCAGTTCCTCAATATGCCGAATGTGCGGTTCTGCGTATCGGTAGAGCCTGCCAGATATACTTCAAGCGGCGCCGACGCTGTAGAATTTCTAATTTCGGCCAATCAGGGCGAAGAGCCGCGTCCGCTTTCAAAGATAGCGTCGGGCGGCGAGCTTTCGCGCATAATGCTGGCTATGAAAAGTGCGTTCAGCGGCAAGTACGACGTCGGCACTGTTATTTATGATGAGATAGACGCCGGAATAAGCGGGCTTGCAGCGGAGAAAGTTGGGATAAAGCTTAAGCAGACATCAAGAAACAGTCAGGTTATCTGCGTAACGCACCTTGCGCAGATTGCATCGGCAGCGGACAATCATTTGCTGATTGAGAAAACTGTGGAGGCAGGGCGCACATTTACAGCCGTAAAGCCGCTTGACTTTAACGGCAGAGTACGCGAGATAGCGCGCATAATGGGCGGCGCCAGCGTAACGGAAGCGGTGCTTAAAAGTGCTGAGGAAATGATTACAGCAAAATCCGGCTTGACAAAGGATTAGGAATTTAATATAATACGGTTAATATGTAAAATGCATAGATGCGGACAAGTAAGGCGCAGTTAGGCAGCAGAGAGAGTATCCGGCAGGTGTAAGGATATATGCGGCTGCGTGCTGAATACAACCACTGAGCAGGATAATCCCGTGTGCGCACGTTACAGCGCAGGATGCAATGCACCCACAAAGGCCGCGCTGCGCGAGCTGACGGCAAAATGAGGTGGTACCGCGTTTAATAATACGCCCTCTGTCAGAAATGACAGAGGGCTTTTTGCTGTTCGCTTAATAAAGACAGCTGCAAAGGAACAAGAGAATAAGAAATATAAAGCTTTATTGAGATATACCATTTTTAAACATCTGCAAACTTTAGATAACTGATGAAATGTGCGAATACGGAGACCGAAATCGGCATTTTATATAGGTTAATCTGACGGCATGTATTCATAAAAACAGCATCGTTATTACAGTTGTTTATATTAGGATAGGTAGGATAAAAATTGTCGTAAAGCTGAGGAAAAATCATGCAGCAGATGGAAAAGAGATGGTCAAGCATATTTAAGCTTTATAATGCGGCGAGCGTCGTCTGTATGCTGCATGAATGCTAATAAGTCTTATGAAATTTTGCCGGATTATTTGACGTTTGCGCCGCTTTATATCAGCATAAGATATATGCTGCGGCTAAGGCTGATGCTTTGTATAAGCGGAGAGCTTTGGGCAGCAGGAATTAATGAACAATTTATTTATGATAATCATTTTTAGGAGGAAATTATGGGAGTATATGACGAGCTTAAGGCCAGGGGCATGATTGCTCAAACAACGCATGAAGAGGAGGTAAAGGACCTTCTCAATAATAAAAAGTGCACATTTTATATAGGTTTTGACCCAACCGCCGACAGCCTGCACGTAGGGCATTTTGTAACGGTAATGACAATGTCACATCTTCAGCGCGCGGGGCACACGCCGATAGCGCTGTTCGGAGGCGGCACGGGCAAGATAGGCGACCCGTCCGGTAAGACGGATATGCGCAAAATGATGACGGAGGAAACTATAGATTACAACGTGTCCTGCTTTGTAAAGCAGATGTCGCGATTTATTGATTTTGGCGAAGGCAAAGCCATAATGGCAAATAATAAAGACTGGCTTGATAATCTTAATTACATTGACTTTCTTCGCGAGATAGGCGTACACTTTTCGGTAAATAAGATGCTGGCGGCTGAGTGCTATAAGCAGAGGCTTGAGCGGGGACTCTCTTTCTTTGAGCTTAACTATATGATAATGCAGAGCTATGACTTTTTGATGCTTAATAGAAAATACGGCTGCACGCTTCAGCTTGGTGGAAACGACCAGTGGAGCAACATAATATCCGGCGTTGAGCTTTGCCGCAGGATAGACCAAAAGGATGTATATGGACTCACGCTTTCCCTGCTGCTGACTCCCGACGGCCGCAAAATGGGCAAGACGGAAAAGGGTGCAGTGTGGCTTGACCCCGACAAGACTTCTCCATATGAGTTTTATCAGTACTGGCGCAATGTCGATGATGCATCGGTAATAAACAGTATGAACATGCTGACGTTTGTGCCGCTTGAAGAAATTGCTGAATATGCCAAGCTTGAGGGCAGTGATATAAACAGGGCTAAGGAGCGCCTTGCATACGAAGTGACAAAGCAGGTTCACGGCGAAGATGAGGCTAAAAAGGCTGAAGCAGCCGCAAAATCAGCATTTTTCGGCAGTCAGGATTCCGACGATATTCCGAGCACTATGCTTGAAGCTGAAGCACTTAGCGACGGCGCTGTAAATATTCTTGATTTGCTTGTAAAAGCAGGACTGGCTCCATCTAAATCAGAAGCGCGCCGGCTTGTGACGCAGGGCGGCATATCGGCTGACGGCGAGAAAATAACCGATGTAAACTTCAGCTTTGACGAAGATAGCCTGAAAAAGGGCGTTATGATTAAAAAGGGCAAGAAGGTTTATCATAAAGTCAGCATGTAGGCCAATTATATTTGGCAGTTTATTTACAACATATGTTGCCGAAAGAATTACAAGCGTGATTGTTGACCGTTAAAAAATGATTTTAAATTTTGCATAAATATCATAAGAAAAATAACGCAGCGTATATATAAGCTGCGTTATTTTTATATAGTGCATAAACTTTATTGGATTGCGCAGATTGCATGAAAGTCTGAACCAAAAATATTCTATGAATAAAAACAAAATGGTGAAAAAATGAATTGAAGCAGTTAAAATCAATGAAAACGGTCTTTGCGGCAATTTATTAGCTATCTAAAAGTGAGAAACAAGTACTTAATATTATTAGAACTTGGAGATTAATTTAAATATATTGCTTTTAAAGACAAAGTTTGACATTTTATTTGATAAAAATATTATATTATACTTAAATTTATAAAAAAATTAATAACTATAGTATAATAATATTAATTATTGATTAAATGGTGAAATAATATGGAAAATAATAACAACAGAAGACTGCTTATCCTTTTTATTATGTTTTTGACAATAGACGTATTTATATTGATGACTATTTTAGGTGTTACAGATATAGACATTACGTTTACAGGATTTTTTTTAGGAATTGCTTCATACTTATTGACGGCGTTCTTTTTGCAATTACTGGTGCTGCGCATTACGAAACGGCGGCTGATAAGAGCTGTACCGCCGGCTGTTATAGCCGCTGCAGGACTTGCAACATTGATTAAGGCTTTGCTCTCAGATGGTTGGGACAGCCTTGGATGGATTCTTATCTTTTTCATATTTGTGGGCATGGCGGTAGGGTGCGTGCTTGGATGGACTGCATATATGGTTTATCCATATTTCAAAAAGAGAAATCCACTTGAATAATCCCGCTGATTGATGCGGCATAATAATTTGTAGAGCTGATTATATAAATAGGCAAAAAATTTTTTGAGCCTAAATAATATTATTTTGCGGTTTGAAAGGAGAAGTTATGAAAAAGCTTAGTAATAAAATATTGCTTATTCTTTTTATTATCTCTTTTATTATAAATATATTTTTCATGCTGACCATTTTTAACAGTATAGATATAAACGTTCCGTTATGGCTTTCTAAGATATATGCGCACATGGTCATATATTTTCCTGCGCTGCCTGCATTTCTTTTGCAGCAGCTGCTGTGCCGCACCACAAAGAGATGGTGGATAAGAATTATGCCTTCTTTTATTGTAGCAGCGGCGGGACTTGTGACATACATAAAATTCTTGACGGAGAGGGGCTGGGATCAGATTGGCTGGCTTGCTCTATTAGTTATTTGCGTAAGCATGGCAATAGGATGCGTGCTTAGCTGGGCAGTGTATGGAATTTATTCGTTTATTAGCAGAAAATTGCGCAGATAGGACGCTGTTTTCGGCATAGCATAATATAATTTGCAGAACTTATTTAATAAGCGCAGATAATATTAAAAATATAGGGTATAATCAGCAGTTAGCTTATATTTAACTGATTTTTAGATGCATTGATTATAATCAATGCTGTGTTTGTTATTTGGGCATAAAAACGCTGTTTAAAGCACAGATTTAGTGTTAATATACTGCAGCGGCGTTTATTTTTAGCGAAGATATTTTACTTTTTTATTTTAATGTGGTAAAATAATAAAGGAATAAAATATTATAAAATTAGATTAGGTGATATTAATGGAGATATCAAAACTTAAAGACGAAAATATGGACAATTTTTTTGAAGCCGTGCTGACCATGAAAAGCATAGACGACTGCTATAAATTTTTCGAGGACATATGCACTGTAAACGAGCTTAAATCGATATCGCAGCGATTTGCCGTTGCCAAAATGCTTAATGATAAGTGCGTATATACGGACATAGTAGCAAAGACGGGCGCATCTACTGCGACAATAAGCCGTGTAAACCGCACGCTGAATTACGGCGCCGATGGGTATAAGCTTGTATTTGAGAGGTTGTCGGATAAATGAGGCCGTACAGCGCATTGGCTCGTTATTACAGTAAATTTACTGAAAATGTAGAATATAAAAAGCGGACGGATTATATATTAGAGCTTATGCGCCGGCATGGCTGCAGTGAGCCGCATCTGCTGCTTGACCTTGCCTGCGGCGCCGGCGGATTTTCATTAGAGCTTGCCGAGCGGGGCGTCGACGTAATAGGGGTGGATATATCCGAGGAGATGCTCGCCGCGGCGCAGACGGAGATGTACAGCCGCGGCCTGCGTGCTATGTTTATAAAGCAGGACATGCGGGAGCTTGATTTATATGGCACGGTAGACACGGCGATATGCATGCTGGACAGCCTTAACCATATAACTGATATTGGCGAGCTTAAAAAGGCAGTTGAGCGGGTATCGCTGTTTTTAGAGCCGGGCGGACTTTTTATATTTGACGTTAATACGTTATATAAGCATAAAGAGGTGCTGTCCGGCAGTTGTTATGTGTATGAGTGCGACGGAGCCGTATGTGTATGGAGCAACAGCGAATGCAGCGACGACGGTACGGTGAATATAAGCTTAGACATTTTTGAGGAAACGGCAAATAGCCTTTACAGCCGGAGCACTGAGAATTTCAGTGAACGAGCATATGATATCGCTGCTTTTGAAGAAATTTTAGCCGACAGCGGCTTTAAGGTTTGCGGCGTATACGGGGATATGTCGTTTGATAAACCGTCGGCGTCGGAAGAGCGGCTGTATTTTGCTGCTAAAAAGCTAAGTCAGTGATGTTCGGATGGCTGCAGCGGCTTTCCGGCAGGATAGTCTCGGTAATTTTAGGGATAATATTAATTTTTGTGAGCTATGGCGCGCTGTATATGATAGCCGGCAGCTTATCGCCTGCTAAAATATTTAAATATTTTACTGCCTCCTTTTCATTGCCGCTGCTTATACCGATTTTAATGATTGCAGCGGGAATTTATTTGCTTATAAAAGGTGTGTTTTTCAGCAAATCTAATGAGAGTGAATAAAGATACAGATGTAAATTGAAGCCTCTGTCAAAATAAAGGGGAATAAAATTTATGAAAATAGATATATCTGAAAATTCTGTATGGTATCACGGCTCGGATAAAAAACTGGATGTATTGAGAGAGGGCAGCACTATTACGGTATGGCGCGAGCTCGCCGAAGCCTTTTCGCATAAGCCGACGCTGCTTTCTTACGATGACGACGGAAAGATTACGCATAATGGCGCCAAAAAGGGATATCTGTACGTTATAGACGAGAGCATTGACATCAAAGAAGACATATATGAGCATCCAGCAAGCACAATGGATAAAAACGCTGAGTTTTTAACGAAACGGCCGCTTAAGCTCAAGCTCATTGCCGAGCTGTAATCTGATTAAGTATGCAGTTTTGGCTAAGCTTAATAAATGGCATAAACAATTAAAATGTTATCATAAGTAAAGATAAGTGAACATATTTTAAAATGGAAAGGATATATAAATGGGAAGACTTATAAGATGCATAACCTCTGACGGAATGGTAATGGCCCGTGCGATAGACAGTACGGATATTGTATCGAGGATGGAGCAAATACACAAAACCTCAGCGGTAATGACGGCGGCAGGCGGCCGCCTTATAACTGCCGCGGCGATGATGGGAAGCGACCTGAAAGATGAGGCCGCCAGCCTTACGCTGCGTATAGCCTTAAACGACGGCCCGTCCGGCACGCTCATAGCGGTAGCCGACAGCGACGGCAATTCGAGGATTTACCTTGAAAATCCTGTGGTAGAAATACCGCTTAATTCGGTGGGAAAGCTGGATGTTGCCGGCGCGATAGGCCGGGGCGGCGTCTTATATGTAATTAAGGACTTTGGCAGCGGACAGCCGTATAACGGACTGATAAATATTGAATCCGGCGAGATAGCGGAGGATATAGCGGCATATTTTGCCAAAAGCGAGCAGATACCGACGGTCTGCGCTTTAGGAGTACTGGTAAATCCTGATTTAACGGTAAAGGCAGCGGGCGGTTATATACTGCAGCTATTGCCGGGCGCAGACGACGAATGCATATCTAAAGTAGAGGACGGAATAAAAAACATAGCGCCTATGACAGATATGTTGTCACAAGGTCTTTCATTAGAGAGTATAATAAAAACGGTACTGAAAAATTTCGATGTAGAGGTACTTGAGGAAACACATCCTCAGTATAAATGCAACTGCAGCCGTGAGCGCGTATTAAATGCGCTGAGAAGTATGGCGAAGGCAGATCTTGAAGAAATGGCAAACGATGATAATATAAATGTAAAATGTCATTTCTGCGATAAGGAATATAATTTTTCATCAGAAGAAATAAGAAAAATAATTTCAAGAAAAATGTAATTTCTTATTGACAATATGTGCTCCGTATAGTAAAATACTAATCGTCGCTTGGTTATCGATTGAAGCGCAGTCGTATTTTGGGAGCATAGCTCAGCTGGGAGAGCATCTGCCTTACAAGCAGGGGGTCACAGGTTCGAGCCCTGTTGTTCCCA